>CAYRUU010000021.1:0-15845 GCA_964427825.1 uncultured Micavibrio sp. | reverse complement strand
AGCAAGCTGGTATCTATCAGGGTACTGTCACGTATCAGGTGACGGTGAATCCGTAAACAAAGCACATAACACATATTTCTTCCATGTCATCCCGAGCTTGATCCGGGATCCATGTGTATGGAGTGTTTTGCATCATGCATCACACATGATCCCATTGCCATACTTTCACCCGGAGATCCTTCCGCTCCGCATATGCGGGGTTTCGGCTGTGGTGCAGTATTCGGAATGAGATCTATTGCACAGTGCGCTTTTTCGGTACACAAGTTTGACGTCCGGGGCAAAATGCCGTATCATTGGTAATTGCAATATTTCAAACTCTATTACGTGTGCTTTATGGCAACATGTCCACCGCGCAAAACTGCCGAACGCGGCGCAGCCGACCGTATTATTGTCAGCGGCGCGCGCGTGAATAATTTGAAAAATGTTTCTGTGGATATCCCGCGCGGACAGATGACCGTGGTGACGGGGCTATCCGGATCTGGTAAGAGTTCTTTGGCATTTGATGTGATCTATGCCGAGAGCAATCGCCGCTTTTTGGAGAGCTTGTCCACGCATGCGCGCAGTGTCATGGGCGTTTTGACAAAGCCCGATATGGACAAGATTGAAAACATCTCACCCGCTATCGCCATTGATCAAAAGAGCGTGAGCAAGAGTGTGCGTTCCACGGTGGGGACGATGACGGAAATTTATGACTATTTGCGTATTCTCTTTGCCACGATCGGCGTGCCGCATTGCCCGCAGACGGGGATGCCGCTGCATCGTAAAAGTACGCGTGACATTATGCGCCATATTTTGCGCATGCCGGAAGGGACCGATATTACTATTCTTGCACCGTTGTCGCAGAGCGACCGCAAAAACAGTGCGGTGCTGCAGGATGTGGCGAAGGAGGGTTTTATGCGCGTGCGTATTGACGGTGTGGTGACGCCGGTGGCAACGGCGCAGCGCGATGTGACCGATGCGATGCCGGTGCGGATTGATGTCGTCGTGGATCACTTCATCCATCAGCCGAAAGAGTTTGATCGGGAGTATGTTATGGATTCCTTGGACACAGCGATGAAATTGTCCGGTGGGCAGTGCATTGTTCTCCATGACACGGTAGAAGAAGAATATTCCTATAACTACTATTGTAAGGCGTCGGGATTTACACTTGGTGAGATTACACCGCGCTGCTTTTCATTCAACAATCCCGACGGTGCCTGTGAGATGTGTGACGGTTTGGGTGTGATCAAGGAAATCAATCCGACGCTGTTGGTGCCGAATGATGATCTGTCCATTGACGAGGGCGCGATTCACATTTGGAGCAAGTCCGGCGGCAAGAGTACGGGGCGCGGAAAACAGTATGAAGCGTTGCAAGCACTAGCGCGTCGCCATCGTTTTTCACTGAACACACCAGTGAAGAAGTTGTCGCAGAAGCACCTCCATATGATCTTTTACGGTGAATCGTCCGACACCGCGCAGAACGCAAGAGACACTTTTGATGGCATCATTCCGGAGCTGGAAGAACGCTATCGCAATACCAAATCGGAGTATATGCGTCGCGAACTGGAGCGGTTTATGCTGGAGCAACAGTGTTCACGGTGTCAGGGCAAACGACTCAAGCAGGCCTATCTTGCGGTGACGATGAATGACCACACGATTGACGACTATGTGTCGGCACCGCTGCCAATGTTTATCACCATGATGCGCGATGTAGCGACGGCGCACAGCGGCAGTAGTGAGGCGCAGCGCATTGCCGTACGTACACTGACGGATGAGATGATTGCGCGTTCGCAGGCACTGTGCGATGTTGGTGTGGAATACCTGACGCTGTCGCGCAGTAGTCATACACTCTCCGGCGGTGAGGCGCAGCGCATTCGTCTTGCGGTGCAAATCAAATCGGATCTCACGGGCGTGATCTATGTGCTTGACGAGCCGACGGCGGGACTGCATAGTCGCGACACACACAAGTTATTGGAAGCGATGCACAAGTTGCAACAGGCGCATAATACGTTGATCGTCGTGGAACACGATGCCGATATTATGCGTGCGGCGGATTGGTTGATTGACATGGGCCCTGGTGCTGGTGAGGAGGGCGGACAGTTGGTTTTTGCCGGCACGCTTGCCGAGATGAAGAAGGCCAACACGAAGACCGCGCAGTATGTGGCAAAGAAATTGCGCGTATCCACAAAGAAGAAGCAGCGTACTGGCAGCGGTAAGAGTATCAGTGTCGTGGGTGCGACGGAGCATAATTTGCAAAACATCACGGTGGATTTTCCCCTGGGTGTGCTAACGGCGGTGTGCGGTGTGAGTGGCAGCGGTAAGTCCACGCTTGTGCACACAATCTTGTCGCGCGCGCTGGCGCAAAAATTTCATCGCGCGGCAACCGTTCCTGGTGCACATCGAAAGGTGACGGGTCTGTCCAACATCAACAAGGTGATTATGATTGATCAAGCGCCGATCGGGCGGACGCCGCGATCAAATACGGCGACCTATACGGGCGTTTTCACGCACATTCGCGAACTCTTTGCATCAACCGATCGGGCGCAGGAGAAGAAGCTGGACGCGAGTTATTTCAGTTTCAACATGCGTGGCGGGCGATGCGAGGTGTGTCGCGGTGATGGCTTGGTGAAAGTGGAAATGCACATGCTGCCGGACATGTATGTGCCGTGCGAGGAGTGTGCCGGACGTCGCTACAGCAGTACGGTTCTGGAAATTGAATACAATGGCGTGACGATTGCCGACGTGCTGGACATGAGTGTGGACTACGCCTATGCATTTTTCAAAAGTCACCCCTTGATTGCGGAAAAATTGTACACCATGCGCAAGGTGGGACTTGGATATATTACACTTGGACAGAGTGCGACCAACCTCTCCGGTGGCGAGGCGCAGCGTATTAAGCTTGCCACGGAACTGTCGCGCAAATCAACGGGCAAAACACTCTATATTTTGGATGAGCCCACAACGGGACTACACTTTGACGATATGAAAAAATTACTTGTGATGTTGGATCAGTTGGTCGATAAGGGGAATACGGTGATTGTTGTGGAGCACAATATTGATGTGATCATGCACGCAGACTGGGTGATTGAACTGGGACCGGACGGTGGCGCACAAGGCGGTCAGGTGGTGTTTGCGGGCTCACCGCAAGAGTTGAAAAACGTTGCAGTAAGTCCCACGGCGCAGTTTCTGTGAACAAAAATAAAAAAGCATCTTTTTGAGTGGTGTTCACATTGAACATTGATGATGTCGTTATTCTATGGACCGAACACTTGCAAAAAATATTCTTGCGACCATCACGTACTACGATGTCATGGATCGCGCTCTTACCGCTTATGAACTGTGGCGGTGGTTGGTGCGTGCGCCGATGGATGCGCGCGATGACACATGGACGTTGGCAGACGTGATGCGTACCGTGGAGGCACCGGCGGTGCGTGCGTATGTTACGGAGAACAGCGGTTTGTATATGTTGTGTGGGCGCGAAAAATTGGTGGAGGTGCGCCGACGTCGTGAGCGGATCAGTGTACAAAAGATGCGTCGGTTACGTCGCATTGTGCGCGTACTGCAGTGGAGTCCTTTTGTGCGCATGATTGCCGTGACGGGGCGACTGGCATTCAAGCATGCTGATGACAAGAGTGATTTGGATGTTTTGATTGCATATGAGGCGGGGCATATTTGGACGGGACGCTGTTGTGTGACGGTTCTGGCGCATGTGCTTGGTGTGCGTCGCCATGGTACACGTACGCGCGATCGCTTGTGTCTCAACTATCACATCGCCACGGATGCCTTGGATGTGCCGACACAGGATGTGTTTAGCGCGCATGAGTACAGCGTTGCCTTGCCGATTGCGGGCAGCGCGGTTTTTGATGCGTTTAATCGCGCCAATATGCCATGGGCGCGACACTACAAGCCGCACTACATGGCGACGCACTTTGCACAGGGTGAAACCGCGCACTGCGCACGGCGGTGGGAAAAGCACATCGGGCGGAGTGTGCAGGTGGCGTTGGAATGGGTTTTTGGTGATGTGGGCACAGAGCGACGCTTGCGACGCTTGCAGCAGCGACGCGCCTTGCGTGATGCAGCTATCCCCGGCGCCATTATTCTCGCCACGGATCACCACCTCGTGTTTCTACCCAAGCCACATGGCCCGGAAGTCTATGAAGAATACCGCAAGCGCTTTGATGCGCTGGAAGTGCAGATGTAGAAACTGACAGTCATAGCACCGCTGTACAGTTTCGTATATTTTTATATATTTTTCACGCAGATCATTTTGCATCTAAATTCTCTGCGATATGGAGAAATAGTGGCTGCATGTATTCATCATATGTCGCGTCTTCGTGTGCGAAAAAGGCATGGATTGCATCTTTATCTTTTGCGAGAGCGGCGATGCTTTCAAATTCCGGCACGGTGTTTTGTGCCGTGAGGTGCTCCGTGAACTGTGCGTATTTTTCCATAAAGTCGTCTTTTGTGTCATGTAGGACGATGCTGTATACTACCGTCATTTTGTCGGTGGGACCACCTTCTTTGAAGAAGGCTGTGTCACAAGAAGGCGAGGCGTGTCGTATCGGTGATGTCAATGCCCAACTCCTCTTTGAGCTCCTTGGTGACGTTGAGTGTCATGTCAAAGTCACTGCCGCGCAGATCACCATCATCCAATCCGCCGCCGCACAGTTGGTAGATGCCGGCGCGCGCTATGTGTGAGCCCATTTTGCCAAAGATGAAGTACTTGTCGGACGTTTCAACAAGCGCCGCTGCGTGAATGATGCGTATACTGTGTACCCCCATGTCGTCATGGTTTTGCGCATAGAGATAGTGTGCGTAATCCGTCTTTTCAACAAGGACGGTGATCGCATCGTCGGAAACATCTTTCTGCGTCACGGTAAACACCTCTCCACGCCGGTAGGTTTTGCCATTTGCTGCGAGGTCGTGCCAATAGGCATTGCTATGTTCCTGTAAGCGGTGTGGCAAGATCACTTTTTTGCCGCTAAAGCGTACGCGGATCGTTTTTGTGATGGGGGTGATTGTTACTGGTTGTATTGTCGTTTTTTATGTATGATCCTGTGTTTGTTGTAGAGTGATACAGTGCACGGTGTATCAGTGTTCTCTCCAGGTATAGGACATCGTGTCATCCTTGCAATGGGTTTATGATCATTATGGGAAGGGGGTGCAGAGCTCCTGCATTGACGGCTGTTGCGTTTGTGTGTATACTGGGAACGTTATGACCGCGCTTTGGCGGTTTTCTTGATGATACTACTATGGAAATTCGCAATATTGCCATTATCGCGCATGTGGATCACGGCAAAACCACAATCACCGACGCTCTTATGAAGCAAACGGGCGCGCCGTCGGAGGGAAGCATGGATAGTGATTCTATTGAAAAGGAGCGCGGCATTACCATCTATGCCAAAAATACCTCCGTCGTTTACAACGGCACAAAGATCAACATCGTGGATACGCCGGGACATGCGGATTTTGGGTCGGAGGTAGAGCGCGTCTTGCGTTCCATTGACAGTGTCGTATTGGTGGTGGATGCACAAGAGGGTCCGATGCCGCAGACGCGCTTTGTACTCAAGAAATCTTTGGAGATTGGCCATAAGCCACTTGTGGTGATCAATAAAGTTGATAAGCCGGCGGCGCGATTGGGTGAGGTGGAAGAGGAGATTTATGAGCTGTTTTTGGATCTTGGTGCCAACGATGAACAGTTGGATTTTCAAACCGTCTATGCTGTGGCGCGCGAAGGACGGGCGATGATGCATCCCACAGACGACAGTACGGACATGACGCCACTCTTGGATGCCATTGTGAACAATGTGGAACCTGCCAAAAACGACACGGCGGCGCCACTGCGCCTGCAGTCGTTTTCGTTGGCATACGACGACTTCTTGGGGCGCATGGCGGTGGCACGCGTGTATGAAGGTGTGGTGAAAAAGGGACCGATTTTTGTGAAATCGCAAGACGGCAGTATGCGCACAGGAAAGATTATTAAACTGTTTACTTTTGAGGGAGTCAAGAAGATGGCGGTGGAAGAAGCTGTGGCGGGGGACATTGTTTTGATTGCCGGTGTGACAGATATTGACATCGGCGAGACGATTTGTGCGGATGCGAACGCCGAGCCGTTGCCTGCCATTACGGTAGATGAGCCGACGATCACCTTGGCATTTTTTGTGAATGATTCGCCGTTTGCGGGGCGTGAGGGGCAGTTTGTGACGCGCGAACAAATACGCGAACGATTAACGAAGGAGTTGGAGGTGAATGTGGGGCTGCGTGTGGATTTTGCAGGTGAAAATTTTACCGTGTCGGGGCGTGGAGAGTTGCATATTGCCGTTTTGCTGGAAAACATGCGGCGCGAAGGGTTTGAAGTTGCCGTGTCGCAGCCACAGGTAATTATCAAGACCATTGACGGTGTAAAACACGAACCATTTGAAGAAGTGACGGTAACGGTGCCGGAAAGTTATAGCGGTACGGTGATTGAAAAACTTGGCACGCGTAAAGGAACGATGACGGACATAAAGCACGGATACGATGGTGTGCGCATGCTTTTTGAAGTGCCGACGCGCGGCCTGTTGGGCTATCGCAATGAGTTTGTGGTGGATACAAGGGGTGAAGGGATTATCTCCAATCGTTTTGTGGAGTTCCGTCCGTTTGTGGGTGACATCAAGAAACATAGCGTGGGATCAATGATTTCCGGGGAAACAGGGAAGGCGCTCGGCTATGCGTTGGCGAATTTGCAACAGCGCGGTGCACTCTATATTGGCGCGGGCACGGCTGTCTATGAGGGGCAGGTGATTGGCAATACGTCCAAGGGTGATGAGATGACAGTGAATCCGATTAAAGGCAAGAACTTGACCAACATGCGTGCAAGCGGTAGTGATGATGCCATCATGTTGATACCGCCGATTCCCGTGACGATTGAAAAAGGCTTGGAAATTATGACAGCGGATGAGTATTTGGAAGTGACGCCACAGTCCGTGCGTTTACGCAAGCAATATCTCACAGAAAACGACCGCGTCAAGGCGAAGCGAAAAGGCTAGAGTTGGTGAGTGTCGGTATGTGTCACACATTGACTTTCACACCCTTTTCCGCGACAATAAGCGGAGAGGGTGTTTGTTTCACATAATTGATCTGACAAACGTATTATGCAGTATACAAAATACACATTAAAAAACGGCGTGCGCGTTGTGCTGGTGCCAATTCCCACAATGACCACGGCCACAATTCTCGTTAGCGTCGGCACAGGATCGCGCTATGAAACGGCACAGGAAAACGGGTTATCGCATTTTGTGGAGCACATGTTTTTCAAGGGGACAAAGAAGCGTCCATCGGCAATGATGATCAGTAAGGAGTTTGAGGCCATCGGCGCATCGCAAAACGCCTATACGGGCAAGGACCGCACGGCATTTTATGCAAAGGTGCCTGCGCGCACTATTTTGACGGCGATGGATCTCATTGGTGACTTGTTTTGTAATGCGACGCTTGCGCAAAAAGACATCACCAAGGAAGCGGGGACCATTGTGCAGGAGATCAGCATGTACGAAGATACGCCGGCACACAAAATTTACGATGTGTTTGAGAGTGTCATTTTTGGTACAGACCATCCGTTGGGACGCACAATTGCCGGCACGAAAGAAAGTGTGCGCGCACTGAAGCGTAGAGATTTTCTCGCCTATATCGCACGTTGCTATAGCGCGCGCAATACGGTGGTGTGCGTTGTGGGTAATTTTCCAAAGGGCAAGGTGCGCGCAAAGATTCGTGCAGACTTCGGTACGTTGGCACCAATTGACAAGCCCGCCTATGAGGCGTTTATTGATCGGCAAGAGGCGCCCGTGGTGCGGTGTGAGTACAAGGATACGGATCAAACACACCTTTTGGTTGGCGTCAAAACAGGCGGTTTTGACCACAAAGATCGCTATGTTTATGCCGTTTTGGCGCAGATTCTTGGTGGCGGCATGAGTAGTCGTATCTGGGAGCAGGTACGTGAAAAGCGTGGGCTTGCGTATGCCGTGCGTGCAGTGACGGACTACTTTGTGGAGACTGGTTATCTTGGCATCTATGCTGGTGTGGCGCACCATAACGTGCAGCCGACGATTGCGCTGATTCTCTCAGAAATGAAGAAAGTTGCGCGTCGTGGTGTGACGCCGGAAGAATTTACGCGTGCGCGTAGTGGCTTCGAAGGGCGCTTGGCGTTTAGTTTGGAAACATCCGATGAGATCGCGAGCAGTTACGGCGATCAGGAATCCGTGCGCGGTGCCATCATTACGCCGGAAGAGTCGTTGCGCCGCATCAAGAAAGTGACGCGTGCCGATGTGCAGCGCGTGGCGCGGGATATTTTTGTTGATCGCGGACTGAATGGTGCCGTGATCGGTCCACATGATGCCAAAGCGACGACTGCTGTACAGAACCTCTTTCATTTTTAACCACGTGCAACAATGACGGAACACGCCCTCACACAACAAAAAATTGCTGTTTTTACCGGTGTCATGCTTCGCGTGGTGGCGGTTGGATTACTGCTGTGGCTACTCTATGCAATTCGCGATGTCGTGTGGCTTTTTTTGCTGTCTATTGTGATTGCTGCGGCGCTGAACCCACTTATTCGGTGGGTGCGACAATACGTACATTTTTCGCCACCACTGATTGTGGGGAGTGTGTATGCGCTGTTTTTTTCTTTTGTTGGACTTCTGCTGTGGGTGATTGTCCCGGTTTTGTCCGAGCAGTTTGTCGGATTGATGCGACAACTGCCTTTATTGCTTGAGATGTTGATGCCAAGTGGAACAGATGGTGCCATGCTGTCGGCGGACGTGAGTAACAAAGTTTTTTCATTCTTTGGCAATCCGTTTTCCACAACAATGGGTCTTTTGGAGGGATTGATTTCTTTGATTGCTGTTTTATCCATGGCATTCTATATGTCGCTACAGGAAGATGGCATCACCAAAGCATTGATGATTGTGACGCCGGCACAGCATCAAGAATACGTGAGTGGCCTCAGCAGCCGAATTCAAGAGAGCTTTGGGCGGTGGATGGCGGGACAATTGATGACAATGTTTTTTGTAGGCGTGTTGTACTATATCGCCTTGACGGCACTAGGTATTCCCTATGCATTGGTTTTGGCGCTTATCGGCGGTCTCTTGGAGATTGTGCCCTATTTCGGTCCGATTTTTTCCGCGATTCCGGCAGTCATTCTCGGCTTTAGTGTGAGTCCGCTGATCGGAGTGCTTGCTGCACTATCGTACTGGATTGTCAACTTGATTGAAAACTATTTTCTCGTGCCAAAGATCATGAACAAGGCGATTGGCCTCCATCCGGTGTTTGTCATTCTTGCGCTGTTGATCGGTATGCATATTGCCGGTGTGATCGGCGTTCTCCTTTCTGTGCCGATTGCCGGTGCGTTGGGCGTTTTTTTGAAAGACATGATGGAGAAGCGCATGTAGTGCGTGCCTTATAATCACGTGATGCAATGCCATGAATTTTCACGCGAAACAACAACCGGAGGGTGGGCTGCTGCAATCGCCACAATGGATGAATGTGGTGCGTGCCGAGGGCAGGATGACTACCGTGGTGGGTGAGCGTATGGTAGAGCAGCCGCATGCTATTATCATGCCTCTTGCGGGTTTTGACGCCTATGCCTATGTGCCGCGTATTGCGACGATGACGGAGCATGTGGCACGGGCGTTGGCGACACTCCCCTACGGGTGGGTGCGGTTTGACGCCACTGATGTGGCGGCTGTGCGCATGTGCGCGCGCGCAAGCGGCAAGCGCATTGTTGCGGCGCCACATGATATGCAGCCGCGCCACAACCTCATTGTAGATCTCACACCGGACCCTGGTGTGCTACTTGCTGCAATGAAATCCAAGACGCGATATAACATTCGCTTGGCGCAGAAGAAGGGCGTGATCGTGCGTCCATTGCGAGAGCCTGCAGAGCATACGGCGTTCTTTGCGCTTGTGGATGCGACGGCGCGACGTAAAGGCGTGCGGTTTCACGACCATGCGCACTACCGCGCCATTTTGACGCACTTACCACATGATATGGTGACACTGTATGGTGCATTCTATGAAGATGTCCTCATCGCAGGTAACCTCGTGACGTTGCACAATGGCACGGCAACCTATTTGCACGGTGCCACGGGCGATCGGCACCGCGATGTGATGGCGCCGTTTTTGTTGCAATGGCAGGCGCTGTGCGATGCGCGGGAGCAGGGATGCGCATGGTATGATTTCGGCGGTGTTTTTCCGGATGCAACGGATGCCGGCAAGCAGGGTATCACGCGCTTCAAAATGGGATTTGCACCGCGTACGCCATTGTGTGTGACGGCCGGATCGTATGACATGATTCTTTCACCCATACGCTATGCGACGTATCGCGCCGGGCAAAAGGTTGCGCACTATTTTTCATAATCATCACCATCTATGGCAGTCCTCCACACCATCAAAGCTCTGTTGCCGCGCCGCATGTTTCGCGTGCTGCAACCGTACTATCACTATGCGATGGCGTGGTGCGCCGCATTGTTCTATGGGTTTCCTGGGCGACGATTACGCATTGTAGGTGTGACGGGGACGACAGGTAAGACGAGTGTGGTGGCGATGGCGGCGCAGGCGTTGCGCGCCGGCGGGATGCGTGTGGGCTATACGTCCACGGCGCTGTTTAGTGATGGTGAGCGGGATTGGTTGAATGACAAGAAGATGACGATGGTGGGGCGATTTTTTACACAAAAAATGTTACGCGCCATGGTGCGCAATGGGTGCGATGTGGCGCTTGTGGAGACAACATCGGAGGGTGCAGTGCAATTTCGCCATCGTTTTATCAACTACGACGTCATGGTGATTACGGGACTGTATCCAGAACACATTGAATCACACGGCGGTTTTGAGAATTACAAAAAGGCGAAGCAATCACTGTTTACGCATCTGCAAAAGTGCCGACGGAAAACTCTGCGCGGTGCGGTTGTGTCGAAAATGGCGATCGTGCACTGCGATGATCAGTATGCGAGCGATTTTTGCCTACTCCCGCCGGCGCAGACCATGGGGTTTGCTACGGCACCGCAGGCGTGTGACGGGTGCGCGGACACTGTTGTGCCGTATGACGTCACGGGCGCAAGTGCGACTGGTGTGCGTATGCGTTTTGCTGGACATGACGTGCAACTGAAAATTCTTGGTGCGTTTAATGCGGGTAATGCCGCCGCTGCGGGGTGTATTTGCATGGCGTGTGGTATGAGCGCGGCGGACACGGCACGCGCTTTGGAAGCGGTCGCCTATGTGCCAGGGCGCATTGAGCGCATTGATGAGGGACAGAATTTTACGGTGATTGTGGATTATGCGTTTGAACCGCATGCCGTTGCGGCGCTGTATGAGACGATTGTTGCTATACAGCCGCGACGTATTGTGCATGTGTTGGGGTCGGCGGGTGGTGGGCGCGATCGGGCGCGGCGTCACGCATTGGGAGTACTGGCAGGGACACATGCGGACACTGTGATTGTGACCAATGAAGACTCATATGACGAGGATCCACAGGAAATCATGCGCGAAGTGGCGCGGGGCGCAATCGACGCTGGAAAAGCAATGGACGCTACCGTGGTGATTGTGCCACAGCGCGGCGATGCCATTGCGCGTGCGGTAAATATGGCACAAGGCGGAGATGTCGTTTTGATCACCGGCAAGGGATGCGAGCAAGCCATCGCCGGTCCGCGCGGGCAATTGACGCCGTGGGATGATCGCACCGCAGTACGCGAAGCACTGGTAAATAGGCGTGTGGAGCAGGCAGAAGCGGACAACGAAACGACCTTAGAGGAAAAGGAGAAAGAGTGATGTGATGAGTACGCCTGTAGCAATACCACCGATGACTTCCGTGACAGAGTGGCCGACGTGTTCTTTGAGGCGCGGGAAATTTTCGCCGTTAGCGGTGGGGATGTGTTTGACGAGGCGATTGATGAAGCGACCTTGCGCGCCAATCTGCATACGCACACGCATGGCGTCATAGATGGTGATGAACGCAAAACACAGAGCAATGGCAAAAACGGCAGTGTCTGTCCCCTCGCTGTGGGCAACGGTAAGCACGAGCGATGTGACAAAGGCACTGTGTGCGCTAGGGAGGTGTCCCGGCTCAAAGAGGTTTGCCCAATTGAGACCGTATTTGACGGAGAGGCGCAAAAACTTGATCGCTTGCGCGACAAAAATCACAATAAGAGGGATGATAAAGGCATAGTGTTGCGTGAAGATCGTTTCCATATACGATCAGTATACCAAATCTTTCATTTTTTCAAAAGCCATGCTATACTGTGACTATAAGTTGTAGGATAATAACGATATGGTAACAATCATTATCATTGCCGCTGTTGTGGCATTAGCACTGTTTTTTGTGGTGATCTATAATGCTTTAGTGACGATGCGCGTGCGCGTTGACGAGGCGTGGAGCGATATTGACGTACAATTGAAGCGTCGCTATGATCTGATCCCGAATCTCGTGGAGACAGTGAAGGGCTATGCCAAACACGAAAATCAAACATTGGAGGCGGTGATTGATGCGCGATCCAAGGCAACACAGGTGACCGTGGATGCCGCGCACGCCACGCAAGATGATATGCAAAAATTGTCCGAGGCGCAGAATGGTTTGACTGGTGCATTGGGGCGCTTGTTTGCACTTGCAGAAAACTATCCCGATCTCAAAGCAAATCAGAATTTTCTGCAGTTGCAAAATGACCTCACCGATACAGAGGATAAGATTCAAGCAGCACGCCGTTTCTACAACGGCACCGTGCGCGATTACAATACAAAAGTGGAAACTGTTCCCAGCAACATTGTTGCGGCACTGTTTGGTTTTGTAAGGCGCGCCTTTTTTGAAATTATGGAAACGGAGCGGGAAAACGTGAAAGTGCAGTTCTAGGATGGCGCACAATGTCGGCTGAATGATTCGTGTAATGTGGCAGTGTATTTATGGCATCACTCTATCAGAATAAAACCGAAAATATTGCAAAGACGTGGCTACTGATGGCGACATTTGGAGGTTTACTCATCGGCATCGGTTACATTTTATCTTTTGTGTTCAACAATGCGGCGATCTTCTACTTGTCCATGATTTTTGCCGTTGGCACAAGTCTGTGGTCGTATTGGTTTTCCGACAAGGCGGTGCTCAAAATGACTGGCGCCAAGGAGGTATCGCGCGCCAATCTTCCAGAACTGTACACGATTGTGGACAACCTCGCCATCACGGCGGGCTTGCCGCGACCGCGCATTTTTGTGATTGATGACCCGGCGCTCAATGCGTTTGCCACAGGGCGCAATCCAGAGCACGGTGTGATCGTGTTTACGCGCGGCATTTTGGAACGGCTGAACACCGAGGAGATTCGCGGGGTGGCGGCACATGAGTTGTCACACATCGGTAATCGCGACATTCTCATCGGTACGGTAGCGGTGATTTTTACAAGTATCATCAGCACGATCAGTCATATGATGTATTTTGGCGGGGGAGGATCGGATGAAGAAGGTGGTAGTAATGCCCTGACATTTCTGATCGGCATCGGGCTTATGATTCTTGCGCCGCTTGTGGCGACGATTTTGCAACTTGCCATTTCGCGCAAGCGCGAATTTCTCGCCGATGCCAGTGGTGCACTGTTGACGCGTTACCCAGAAGGATTAGCGAGCGCACTGGAAAAAATCAGCGCTGATCCGCAACCGGTTGCCACGGCATCCGACACAACGGCACATCTCTTTATTGCCGATCCGCGTAAACTCGTACGCGGCATCTCTAAGCTTTTCATGACTCACCCGCCGGCGGAGGAGCGTATTGCTCGCCTGCGCCGTGCTGATCGCGGATAGACAAGTTACAGTTCATTCCGGATTGTCCTATTACAAAAACAAAATAGCACAAACAGAAATATGCGCACCCCTAAACACTCCCACCCTCTCCGTACAGCATGGTTGTTGCATGTTCGCTATTTCGTTCTCCCATGCATCATCATGTGGAGCATGCTTCTAGGTGCTGTATCGGCGCATGCTGTCACATATTACGTAGACGCTACAAGTGGCAACGATGCCAATACTGGGATGACAGAGAGTCAGGCGTGGAAGACAACCGCCAAAGTCAATGCATCTTCTTTCGCTCCCGGGGATACCATTCTTTTGAAGAGAGGAGAAACGTGGCGCAGTGGCATCACTGTCCCGTCATCCGGCACTGAAGGTAGTCCTATCACATTCGGCGCCTATGGTAGTGGGGAAAAGCCAACCATCAACCCGTCTTTTGAAGCAACCGCTTTTTCACCGGATGTTTTTGAAGGGGATTATAACTACACGAGATTTGAGCCGGGGGGTGGTTTTTATCCCAACTATATTTACTATGTGCAATTCACCGTTGCCACAAGAGGCACTATACAGTCTATCAATCAACTTTTTGGTACAGGCACGGCAAGTGTCAAGTGGGCGATTTATACCGACAATAATGGTGCGCCGGGTGAGGTAGTTGCAAATAGTCCAACATCGGGGCAGACTGTCAATGAAAATGTCGTCAACACATACACGTACACCGGAACCAAACCGTTTATTGAACCTGGTACATACTACTTTGCTTATTTACTCAGTGGCAGCAGGATTGGTATGGTTTCCGGAAATGGCGGCGGCACGGCGGTTGGCGTGAGTGGATACAAGACAAATACCTATGATGCTGGATTTCCCACGCCACTGGGAACACCTACAGACAACACGGGAACCGCCATCTTTTTTCACGGATGGATCACGGTTGCACCCGTAACACACAATGGGGTCTATCAAACCTATCAGCCCATGAAGTATCGCCCGATTGTCATTTATGAGGACGAGAAGCCATTACCGTTGGCGACATCTTCTGACTGTACGGATGGCCATTGGTTCTGGGATGCCAATATTCTCTATTACAGACCAACAACTGGCACACCATCGGATCATCGTGTGAACTATCTCCTCTGGTTTGATCATGATCTGCATATCGGCATCACCGCAAGTAACCGCTCACACATTGTTGTGGATTCCCTGCGTTTTGTGGATGCATACAAAGGAGTCTCCGTTCTTGAATCTACAGCTCCCAGTGACGGCATTGTTGTCAAAAACAGCGACTTCTTGTATTGTCTTGATGGATTTACGTCATACACTTCCACGCGTTCTCGCGGCAACAGATTGGAAAACAGTTATATCTATCGCTGTGGACGTGGCGCCACGTTCTCAGGATCCAACGATGGTCCGGCAAATCATGAAACGTGTGCAATGACACACAACACCGTCATTGACACTGGCATGATTGATGAAACAGTGCGTTGGGATACTCTGGCGCCCGGGTGGGATATGGAAAGCTTGTCCGGACAAAATCTCTATGATTGCCATATTACCGACAACCTAATTACCGGTGGGGACAATCACTCTATTTTTCTCTATAGCACCGATGATGCGCAGTGTGTCAATAATCTGATTGCGCGCAATACCATTGTCAACAACGGGAGGAGCGCACTGTATTTTGGAGCATCTCCCGGAGGTGTGATGAACAAAAACAAAGTTGTCTACAATCTCTTGATCAATACAGGTAGTGACTATAGACCGCATGCCATCCTTCTTAATCAGGGAGCGGGCAGTGTACCGACGCAACAAAACATCGTTGCCAACAATACGGTCTATAGAGGTATTAATGCCATAGTCTACGGGACAAACACATTGCACTACTTTAGTGTTCTCAATAACATCGCATTTGGTAATAGCGGATACAATGTTTATGATTATCTGGAACAAGAGCCTTCAATCATTTATGACTACAATCTCTATGGTTCCATAACTGGTAGTAAATTTGCCACGAAACGCATTTTTCAAACCTTCCCCCAATGGCAATCCCTCGGCTTTGATACCCACTCCTTCGCTCCCGC
>CAYRUU010000020.1:0-15970 GCA_964427825.1 uncultured Micavibrio sp. | reverse complement strand
GTCTCCATCTGGATGGGCAGTCTCTTTGTCATCATCAGCCTTGGTATGTTTGCTGTGATGACGTTGCGGGAGAGGTTTGCCAAAAAAGTACGATGATGTCTATGATGTATTGCGACACGCATGCCCATGTGCATGATGCACAATTTGATGTGGATAGGGCGGATGTGGTGACGCGGGCGCGCGGTGCGGGGCTTGTGGCGATGGTGACCGTGGGGACGAATCGCGACACATCGCAACACGCGGTGGATGTGGCGCATGCGCATCACGATGTGTGGGCAACAGTTGGCATGCATCCGCTGCACGCGGCGGTGACAGCACAGGCGGCGCCGGAGGAACGCATGGCGGAAGTGCTTGATACGGCGTTCTATACGACGTTGGCGCATGATGCCAAAGTGGTAGCGATTGGTGAGGTGGGGTTGGACTATCACCATTTTGGTGACGCGGATGATGTGGAGGCGATCAAGGAGAAACAGAAAGAAGTATTTCGCGGATGCATTGATGTGTGTAATGCGGTGGACAAGCCGATTGTCGTGCACTGTTGGGATGCGTATGATGACGTTTTGGACATTTTGCGTCGCACACCCGTGGTAAAGCGCGGCGTGATTCACAGTTTTGTGGGCGGATGGAAAACGGCACGGACGTTTGTGGAAATGGGCTATCTGATTGGTGTCAATGGCATCATCACTTATGGCGATTCCTATGACAGGTTGGTGCGCGAAGTGCCATTGGAGCGACTACTTATTGAGACGGACTGTCCGTACTTGCCACCACGCCCCTTGCCACGCGACAGTCGTTGCGAGCCGAAAGACGTGGTGTTGGTTGCCCAAAAGATTGCGGCGGTGCGCGGGGTGTCTGTGGAGGATGTGGCACGCGCAACGACGGAAAATGCCCAGAGGATTTTTGGCATATAAATCATACGCACTTATAGAAGTCTCGTGTCATTCCCGCGAAATCGGAAATCCATGCACGCAACAGTGATCATCAATATTCAGTAGTAAAACACTAAATCTCTCGGTGGCATCATTGGTCTATATTGTAAAAATACTACCACAGATAGTATTTTTTTGTTACACAGAGGCACAAGTAGTGCCGTTGACGGCGGTGTGGTGCATGGTACAATGAAAGTCCTAATTCCTAACACAAAGACTATGACACAATGCTGTGATGAGACGCGCTGTCCGTGCGCATGCGCGTGTGGTGCACTGTATGGCGGTTGCGACGATGGCGGGATGTTTCCCATCATGATCGGTGAACAGGTGATTGATCGCGAACTGGAATACTACAAGGAGAAGAAGTTCACCAAAACATCGCTGGAGAAGTTGTATAAAAAAGGATGGCTTGTGCTCTTTTTCTATCCGGCGGATTTCACATTTGTGTGTCCGACGGAGTTGGAGGATTTGCAAGAGGCGTATGGGCAACTAAAAAAAATGGGCGTGGAGGTGGTGAGCGTGTCTACCGATACGGTGTATACGCACAAGGCGTGGCATGACACTTCTGCGGCGATCAAGAAAGTGCAGTATCCGATGGCGGCGGATCCGACGGGTACGTTGGCGCGCGATTTCGGTGTGTATGTGGAAGACGAAGGAACGGCGCTGCGCGGCACGTTTATCATCAATCCACAAGGTGTGCTTGTGGCGATGGAGGTGCATGACAACAGCATCGGGCGTAACGCCGCGGAGCTTGTGCGCAAGGTGCAGGCGGCACAGTTTGTGGCAAAGAACAAGGGTTTGGTGTGTCCGGCAAAGTGGACGCCGGGCGACAAGACGTTAAAACCCGGTGCCAATTTGGTTGGAAAAATCTAGTATTCGACTGAAGAGGAATGATCTTTTTTCGTCACATAGGGGGCGCATGATGCAGTGCTTGTGTCGCGTGCCTCTTGTTGTGACGTTAAACAGCAACAAAAAAACATATGGTGCAACACATTGAAAAACGCAACGGCGCGATTGTGCCGTTTGATCCGACACGTATTGCGCGCGCGGTGGAAAGGGCTTGCGACGAGGTCGGCGAAACAGATAAGGTGTTTGTGGTGGAGTTGACGGATGCTATTGTCGCAGAGATCGCTACGGCGTATGACGACGACGCGGAGACGAGCGTGCCGACGGTGGAGGAGGTGCAAGACATGGTGGAGCGACACCTGGTGCGCGTGAATCGCTTTGCCGTGGCAAAGGCCTACATTTTGTATCGTGCGGCGCGCAACGAGGAGCGCGCAGAGCGGGAGCAGCGCTTGCAGGAGAAGTTTGCGCGTAACACATTGACCGTGGTGAAGGAGAATGGGCGGCGTGAAAAGTTTGACATGATCAAGATCAAGACGGTGCTGGATCGCGCCACGGCGGGTTACAAGCGGCACTGCACGTTTGCGGCATTTGAGGAGGCGTTTGCCAAAAACATCGTGGAGGATTTGAAGACGGCGGACATTACAAAACTGATCGTCAAGACGTGTATTGATCTCGTGAGTGTGGAAAACACACACTGGCAGCATGTGGCGGCACGCGTATTTGTGAGCAGTTTGTACAAAAAGGCGATGCGCAATCGTGCCATGACGGTGCAAGACCTCTATACGCCGGCAGCGTATAAGAAACTCTTTGACGCATATGTCAAAGAAGGCTTGTATTACAAGGATTTCTACAAGTACTATTCCGCGGAGGATATTTTGGAGGCGGGCAAACACTTGCGCGAGACGACGGACAAGTCGTATGAATACACAACGGTACTCTCTTTGGATAAGCGGTACTTGCTGAATCCCAATGGCGTGGTGCGTGAGTTACCACAGGAGATGTATATGTCGGTGGCGCTGTTTTTGGCAATTCCCGAAGATGATGACAAACGTCTGGCGTTTGCGTTGGAGCTGTACAAGCATTGCTCCGAGCAGCGCATTTCACTGCCGACACCGACACTTCTCAATGCGCGTACAAACTATCATCAACTCTCCAGCTGCTTCAAAGTCAGCATTGATGACGATTTACGCGCCATTTATCACGGCATGGAAAACATGGCGCAGATCTCTAAATTTGGCGGCGGTGTGGGCGTGTATCTTGGCAACATCCGCGCGCGCGGTGGCGCGATTCGCGGTGTGTATGGCGCAAGTGGCGGCGTGAACCCGTGGGTCAAGATCATCAACGACACAGCGGTTGCTGTCAATCAGTTGGGATCGCGTCTCGGTGCCATTTCGGTGACGCTAGACGTGTGGCATGCCGACATCTATGATTTTTTGGACTTGCAGACGGAGACGGGTGACATTCGTGCCAAGGCATTTGATATTTTTCCCGCCGTTGCCATGCCAGACTTGTTCATGCGACGCGTGCAGGAAGATGGCATGTGGACACTATTTGATCCACATGAGATTGAAAAAACGTATGGCAAGAAATTGCAGGATCACTTTGGCAAAAAATTTGACGCATTCTATGAGCGGTTGGAAAGTGAAGACATCACACTGAAAAAAGTGGTCAAGGCGCGTGATCTGTTCAAGAAGTTCATGAAGACGGTGGTGGAAACGGGTATGCCGTACACTTTTTTCCGCGACACTGTCAATGCCGTCAATCCCAATCGTCACGCTGGCAACATCTACAGTTCACAGCTGTGCACAGAGATTTGTCAAAATACCTCGCCGACAAAGTTCGTGGAGGAAACCATTGAAGACGGCGCTATCGTCATTCGCTATGAGCCGGGTGATTTTGTGGTGTGCAATCTTGCGTCTATTAACATAGCGAAGGTGCACGACGACAAAACGATCGCTGCGGTGATGCCAACGATGATGCGCGTTTTGGATAACGTGATCACGCTCAACTATTATCCCATCAAAGAGGCGGAGCGCACGGCATTGCGTTATCGTAGTGTGGGAGTAGGGTATTTGGGTTTGGCGGAGTATTTGGCAACACGCAAGATTGCCTATGAAAGCGAGAAGGCACGCGCGACAGTGAACGCCTTGTTTGAGAAATACGCCTATCACACCTATCGCGCGTCGGTGAATTTGGCGCGCGAACGTGGCGCTTACGCGCTATTTCCCAGAAGCGACTACAGCAAGGGTATACTCTTGGGGCGTACAGCGGCGTGGTATGCGAAAAATACTGCGCGCCCCGCACAGTGGAAAAAACTTTTTGCCGACATGAAAACGTATGGTGTGCGTTTCGGCTACCACACAGCACCCGCGCCCAACACGTCAACGGCGGGCGTGGTTGGTACGACGGCAGCACTCTTGCCGATCTACAAGCGCTACTTTGTGGAGACCAATCTCTCCGCGCCGACCGTGCGTGTCGCGCCGCAATTGACCAAGGAAAACTACTGGTACTACAAGGAATACGTGTCCATGGATATGATGGATGTGATCAATATGATGGCGGTGATCTATCAGTGGGTAGATCAGTCCATTAGTTTTGAGTGGATGATCAATCCTGCACGCACCAGTCCGAAGCAACTCTATGACTACTACATGCATGCGTGGGAAAAGAAGATCAAGACGATCTACTATGTTCGCAGTTTGTCCGGTGAAGTACAAAACAGTGCCAATGTGTGCGTCAGTTGTAGTGGGTAATCACTAATGTATGGGAAAGGTATGAATAATACACTTCTGTTTAATCCGAAAGGAACCGATGATGTCGCCAAGCGTACGATCATCAAGGGTAATCCGACGGGACTGTTTCAACTCAATGCGACGCGGTATCCGTGGGCGACGGCGCTCTATCAAGTGATGATCGGCAATTTTTGGGTACCGGAAAAGGTTTCGGGCCTAAAAGATGATGCGCGTATGTTTGTCACAACGCTGACGGCAGACGAACAGCGTGCATACAAAGGCATTCTCTCCTTTCTCATCTTTTTGGACTCCATCCAGACCGTTAATTTACCGCACTTTTCGGACTACGTGACAAGTCCGGAAGTCAATCTCATTTTGTCCATTCAGGCATACCAAGAAGCGATCCATTCACAGTCCTATGCCACCATTTTGGAAACAGTGGTGGATTCCAAGGAGCGCGACGAGATCTACTACTTCTGGCGCGATGATAAAATTCTTTTGGCACGCAACACCTATATTGGTGCCATCTATCAAGACTTTATTGACAAACCAACGGAAAAAAATTTCTTTCGTGGCATCGTCGCCAACTACCTCTTGGAATCACTCTACTTCTACAACGGCTTTGCCTTTTTTGACACGTTGGTGGATCACATGAAGATGCTTGCCACGGGACGCATGATCTCCTACATTCGCCGCGACGAATTGACGCACGTGACGCTGTTTGCGCATCTCATCAAGGAAATTCGCGCAGAATTTCCCAAGGTGTACGACGAGAAGGTGATCTACACAATGATGGAGGAGGCGGTGAAACAAGAGATCGCATGGGGCATACACATTTTGGGCAATGCGATTCCTGGCATGAACAAAAAGACGACGGAGGAGTACACGCGCTGGCTTGCCAATCAGCGTTTGGAATTGTTGGGGCTTGCACCGCTCTACGACAATGCCGTGAGTAATCCGTACAAGCACTTGGACCGCCTGCAAGACACCAACAGCG
Source organism: uncultured Micavibrio sp. (assembly GCA_964427825.1). Lineage (GTDB taxonomy): Bacteria > Patescibacteriota > Minisyncoccia > Moranbacterales. Next base: position 10,466 of record CAYRUU010000020.1, on the reverse strand, counting down.
ACAAAAGCAACTTCTTTGAATCAACGGTGGTGAACTATACGCAGTCCAGCAGCATGAACGGTAGTTGGGATTTTTGATCTGCGGTGTTGCGTATGTGTCGCGTTTGTGGCGTAATGCGCGTGCGATGGAGTTATGCACAGCTATGTGAAAATTCCCTCCCATCGTTGTGTGGTACAATACAAAAAGGTACAGTAATATGGATGTTCGGTACTACAGAATTATGCACAATCATTTTTTGTGGCGACGTTTTTTTTATGGTGGGGTGGGGGTTCTGTCAAGCCTTGTGCTTGCACCGCTGTATGCGGATGCGGGTGTTGTTGATGTGGTGAAAGAATTTTTGATCAAGAAAACACCAACGACGATCATTATTGATCGCCCGAGTGTGGCGCCAGAAGTGGCGGCGCTGGAGGATGCCGTACGCGAAACTGTGGAACAGGTGATATTTCATGATCCATTTACGTCACGTGCCATGATTGATGTGGATGCGACGGATGCGGCATGGAACGAGCAAGAGGGTGGTTTTACCATTGTGGATGAAACGGGTGCATGGATGCGTGCGAACGGTAAGGATAATGGCGAGGACCTGATTGCGCGTGGTACGGGCATGAGAGATGTGGCACTGGTTTACGATCGCGATGGCAAGCCCGTTGCTGTGTGGACGGACAGTTCGGCACATCTTTTTGTGAGTCGGTGGCATGATGGTGTATGGCGCGGATTTGGCGCGGATGCATCATGGGATGAGATTGCTGCACACGCTATGGCGTGCGATGAGGGAGTGGTATGTCACGTGGCATCACCGCAGGTAATGATGGACGGTGACAATCTACCCGTGATTGCATGGGCAGGTGTGCGCAACAATGAACAAGCAGTATTTGCGGTGCGATGGAGCGGGCAATTGTGGCAGGCCGTGAGTGGCAACGACACAGCGGACCGATTGTTTGCAACACAATCTACAGCGGAAGCACAGGGATCAGCGCACGTGCAGATCATGCGCGATGGTGCGGGGCGTCCGGCGATTGCGGCGACATATGGTGATGGTGCGGGTGTGTTTTTTGCACAGTGGAACGGCATGCAGTGGACTGCGGCAAACGGTACTGCCGGAAACGACACACTTTTTGCGGATGATGCGCAGGCGCGTATGCGCGATCTTTTTGTCTCCTATGATGTACACGCCAGTGCGCCATCGCTTGCCGCTTTTGCGCAAGACGGCACTGTGAAGCAGGTACTGTGGCGTGACGGACAGTGGTTCATCATGCCGGAGATTGCCTTTTCCGCAGAGGAGGGCGTTACGCTGCGTGACGCTTCCGTTGCCTATACTGCAGAGCACGTACCGCTTGTAGCGACCATTGTCCAAAAAGTGGACGGTGTGACGGAGTTGCAGATGCACAGTTGGGAAGAAGAGCGGTGGCACGTGTATACGACGCCCTTGATGCACGGTGAAGATCGCGTACGGGTGGATGTTGCGGATGCGCAGATGCCGCTGGTGGTATGTTATGGCACTGGCGTACAGAAGAGTAGCGTGACAGTAGGTGTGTGGACTGGTGTGGAAATCATTACTATGGACGGCACGGCGCCGGGTATGGATGAGATTGTAGCGGTGCGTCGCGGTGGCGTGCAACACATTGCGGTGGTACGCGATGCCGATCGCACACCATCTGTGGCATGGACAGAAAATGGCAACCTCTACACGACGCGATGGAACGGCATGCAGTGGGCGGCGATGGATCGGTTGTCTTCGGACAGGGAGCGTGTGGCAACTGGCGGCGTGAGAGCGTTTGTTTTTGCGGCAACGCCGGACGGGGATCCGTCTTTGCTGTGGACACAAGAGCAGCAGCGCGAAGATCGTCTCCAATATACGTTTGTGCCAACGGTGGTGGAGTCGCCGCGCACGGTACAGTCGCACGATGTGAGTGGTGGTGCGACAGGCATTGCCGGCGCAATACTGACGGCGGATGCGGATGTGCCGGAGGGCGCACGCATCACTTATGCAGTGTCGGTGGATGGTGGCGCAACATGGGAGCGCGCGCATCGTGGCAAAGAAGTTGTGCTGTCACAACCATCGCAGGGTATACGCTGGCGTGCGCAATTGCATGATGGTGATGCGCATCGTATGCCGACGCTGTATGATGTGCGTATTATCTATCACGTGCGTCACGCTGTGCAGCAGGGTGTGTGCGGCGCGGCAGCGCGAGAATATGCCGCCGATGCCCTGACACTTGACGGCGCACTGTGCGCCGAAGGTGTTGCAGATGAGGTGTCACAATTTTCTGCAGCTGGAGAGATGGTGCAGTGGCAGTGTCGCGGTGTTGCGCAAACTGCCATGTGTACGGCGACGCGCATACAACAGTCCCAAACACGTACACGCACTGCGACCGCTCAACGGCAAACTGCCGCATCCACACCGCAGCAAGCAACCACACGGCATACCACAGACGTGGGATCATCCGATCGTTGCATGTTTGAAACAGTGTCCGGCATCGGCGCGACAACTGCAACCATGCGTGTTTCTACTGGTAAGGCGTACAGTGGAACGGAGATGAAGTTCAAAGCGGAAGCGGAAAACGTGAAAACCGGCGAGCGTGTTTTTGCCAAGCTCTACGGCATACCGACATCCGACGGGCGCGTACAGCTGACGATGGAAGACCTGCAGCCAAACACGGCATACCGCATCAAGGTCAAAATGCTTGTCGGTGGCACATATCTCTTTTGCCCCACTGTGCGCACGACAACAACATCCGCGCAGTAGTGCATATGTTACCGTTTACAAAAATAAACACCGCACCCCGCAATGAGGTGTGGCGTTTTTTGTAGGATGACATTGTGTGCTGGGGAGAGGACTTGAACCTCCACAGGATTGCTCCCGCCAGGGCCTAAACCTGGTGCGTCTACCATTTCGCCACCCCAGCCGATAAAACACTGCAAGTGTAACAATAAAAAGGCGCACTGTCTAGGAATGACAATGTGTGCTTTGATTTTTTGCAGACAGTATGGGACAATACGTATATGAAAATAAACACAGCCATCATGAAAGACAAGGCGGTGTGGGCGCAGGAAATTATGCAGCGACTGCGTGCGACCTATCCCGTCACGGGACCATTTGTACAGTGGGCGACGCCACTGGAGCTTGTGGTGGGCACGATCCTGTCGGCACAGTGCACGGATGCGCGCGTCAATGCTGTCACCAAAACACTGTTTCGCACCTACCGTACAGCGCGCGACTATGCAAACGCCGATATCACGACGCTGGAGCAGGAAATTTATTCCACAGGATTCTATAAATCCAAGGCGAAAGCACTGAAGGAAACAGGAAGGATTTTGGATGAGGAGTTTGGTGGTGCTGTACCGTGTACGCTTTCGGATCTGCTGACATTACGAGGTGTATCCAAAAAAACAGCATACATTGTGCTTGCAAAAGCATGTGGCATCAATGCCGGTGTGGCGGTGGATACGCATGTCTTTCGCTTGTGCCGTCGTTTTGGTATGAGCGTGGCAAAAACGCCGACGGCGATGAGCGCGGAGCTGGATCGTATGATTGCGCCGCGAGACTATCTGACGTGGAATGAATATTTGATTACGCACGGGCGTGCGGTTTGCACACGCACGCCGCGCTGTGCGACGTGTGTCCTTGCAGACCTTTGTTGCAAAAATATCACATAATCTTTCACCACATCGATCCTATGGAAAAAGAGCTACAGCAAAAGTTGGACGCACAGGAGGAAAAACTCACTGCGATTTATAAAAGTGTGGAACAGATGCGCAAGCTGTTTCTTGCGACAGTTGTCGTTTCTGTGGTGGCGTTTGTGTTACCGCTTCTCGGATTGCTTTTTGCCATCCCGTGGTTTTTGTCGGTCATGGGTGATGCCTACAGCGGATTATTGTAATGTCTATGCTGCATGCCATGTTGACGCACAAGACGTTTGTTCATCGTGGCATGTGGGACGATCGGCATCCGGAAAATTCTCTTGGTGCGTTTGCGCGTGCGGTTGCTGCAGGATATGGTATGGAGTGTGATGTGCGCATGAGTGCGGATGGCGTGCCTTTTGTGTTTCATGATGCCGCGTGTGCGCGTATGACTGGCTACACAGGGACAAGCGACGCGCACACAATGGCGCAACTCCGTGCGATGCGTCTGCGCAACACGGTGTACAACATCCCGTCTTTAGGCGATGTCTTGCGGACAGTGGACGGACGCGTGCCGCTTCTTCTGGAAATCAAAACGCGCCGCACGCATCGTGCTGTGTTTGCAGATGCTGTGACACGCACACTTGCGCACTATGACGGGCCGTTTGCGGTATCATCTTTTGACGTGGGCCTTGCGCGCGCCATCAAGCGACGCATGCCGCAGGTTGCGGTGGGATACCATTGCAGCGACTATCCTGACAGTTATCCCGTCATTGCCACAGCGCGACGATGGGGTGCGGCGGCACTTCTTCGTGCAAGTGGTTTTGTGCCGGATTTTTTTGTGGTGCGCGCGACGTACCTTGATTGCTACGGCGATCCACGTCGCACAGATGAAGCCGATCGCCCACTCCTCACATGGGGCGTGCGGGATGATGCGCAGTGGAATCGCATCCGACAGTATGGCGTAAACAGCATTCGTGATCCCATAGCATGAGGGGATTTTTGCCAAAGACGGCAACTGATGGCACAATGGCACTATATGACACTTCTCCAAAAACTTGCCGTGTGGCAGAAAGAACAAGCCGCAAAGGAATATCTGGAACCCTATAAGGTGCTACAATTTGCCGTACTTAAAGAGATTGCGCGCGCGCAACCCACGACCAATAGGGAGCTGCTGCACATCAAGGGTATGGGACCGATCAAGGTACGCAAATACGGTGATGCGATTTTGCGCATAGTGCGTGAGAGTGCGCTTGTCGGTGGCGGCGAGGCGCCACAGCGTGTGCCCGCCGCGGAGCGGGAAGAGGCGCATGGTCTTTTTGCGGAAGCACAGGCGGTCAATCGCGCCGCGGAGCGCCCGTCGCACCATCTCTTGCACCGCATTGTGGACTACACCACCGGCGAGGTGCGGGACGATGCGTCGTCGGATGATGACATCTTTTCGGTGACGACGTTGGTGACGATGATAGATACAGCGCTGCAGGCGCAGTTTCGTGATGTGCGCGTGCGCGGCGAGGTGGTAGGGTTCAAGGGGCGCAATGTCAGTGGGCACGCGTATTTTGACATCAAAGACGAGCAGAGTGTTTTACGGTGTGTGGTATTTCGCGGCACATATGAACTGTCTGGCGTGGAATTGGAAGATGGGATGGAGATTGTGATGACGGGTGCACCCAATCACCACAATCGGTATGGATTCAGTTTCGTGGGGCGTACGGTGTCGCTTGCCGGCGAGGGCGCACTCAAAAAAGCCTATGACGTCCTCAAGAAAAAATTGACCGCCGAGGGACTGCTTGCGCCGGAGGCGAAGCGCGCCGTGCCAGAGTTGCCACAGCGAGTCGGGCTCATCACATCACGTACGGGCGCGGCGATCGGCGACTTCATGAGCAACATCGGGCAGTATGGCTATACCATTCGGTTTCACCACACGAGCGTGGAGGGCACTAATGCTCTCACGGAATTGCGTGCTGCACTGCGCGCCATGGCGCGAGAGCATGTGGACGTGTTGATTGTGGTGCGTGGTGGCGGCAGCTTGGAAAGTTTGCAGGCATTTAACAACGAGACCATCGTCCGCATGATTCGCGATTTCCCCGTGCCCGTTGTGGTGGGTGTGGGGCACGATCACGATGAAACGCTGGCGACACTTGTGGCGGATGTGGGTGTGAGCACACCCACGGCGGCGGCGAGTGCCGTGCGTGAAAGTTGGGATCATGCTGCCACGCGTGTGCGTTTTGCTGGGCAGCAGTTACACATGGCATTGCATAATGCACTGCACCGCAACACACGCACAATGGCGATTGTCACACAACAATTGCAGACGCAAATGGCGACAATTGTGGAGCGTGTGCAAAAGGTGCACGATCAATTTGACACTGCCGTGGCACAAACCAGTGACGCCATGCATATGACACGCACATCACTGAGTAGTGCACGTGTGATACTCCTCACAACAGTGCCGCAACGTCTGCATATGACTACGCAACGTATTCATCACTACGAACGTGAGCTTGCACACAGCTATAAAGGTATTGTTGCAACGATGCAAACCCTTTTTCGCCGCTTTCACACCGTAACGGACGACATACATGTTGCGCTGACGGCACGTGCAATCTATCTACGACAACATACGGCACGGTTGTTTGCACTCTACCGCGAGGCGCATCGTCGCGCGCACGATCGTATCACACTTGCCCCCGCCCTGCGTAGTGTGCATGATGATATACACACCACACACCACCATATTGCGAGTTTGCACAAAATGATTGCACAGCACAATCCCGAACGACAATTGGCGCTTGGGTATAGCATTACGCGCAATGCGCAAGGTCACATTGTACGCAGTGTCGGTGATGTGGCACCGCAGCACACGATTACTGTACGTGTCGCCGATGGCGATATTGATGCGACGGTGCAATAAATCGCACGCTTTACATCACAGCGGCAATGTTTTAGCATAATAAGTGGAATAAGGTATTTTTTAATCACTACATCTATGACACAGCAACCAAAGACGAATTTAACGAAGAATTTGAAAGATATTGAAAAAATTGTGGCATGGTTTGAATCACAAGATGAGGTGGATGTGGAGGAGGGGATTGAAAAAGTCAAAGCCGGCGCCCAGCTGATCAAGGCATCCAAAAAACGCCTTGCAGAGATTGAGAACGAATTTGAGGAAGTGAAGAAAGATTTGGAGGGTTAATGCGATAGATCACCTTGTCTTATGATGCAACAGTGGATGGCGCGTGCTGCCATATATTGCGCCGTTTTTATCTGCGGAGCGGTTGTGATGATTTTTGAAATTGTTGGTGCGCGCATCCTGAGTCCATATTTTGGATCATCAACGCTTGTGTGGACCGTGATGATTGGTGTGATTATGGGCAGCTTGAGCGCGGGGTATTATGGCGGCGGCATCATTGCCGATCGTGTACCGCGCATGAGTGGTGTGGCATACATCGTGTTTTTTGCAGCACTTTTTTTGGGTATTACAACGATTGTGAAAGATGTCATGTTGGCGGGCATCGTTGCATTTTTTGACAATACTACAACTGGGTTATTTTTCGGATGCGTGGCACTATTTGCTCCGGCAAGTATTTTTTTGGGTGCCGTTTCGCCGTATGCAGTAAGATTGCAATTGCAGTCTGCAGAAACAAGCGGTAAAATTGCTGGGCGTCTCTATGCACTTGCTACGTTCGGTAGTATTACAGGGACGTTTCTCGCAGGCTTTGTATTGATTCCCCACATAGGTACGCATCGGATCATGATCATGCTTTTTGTGGTAACAGTAGGTGTATCGTTGCTACTATCGTGGAAGAAATTTTTTGCACGTATGATGATCGTCACAATTTTTGGCATGACACTTTTCTACGGTGACATGGTACCCTGCCCATATGATCTCATTGTGGATGTGGATACGGCATATAATCGTGTGTGGATTTTTGATGCCGTACAAAAGGATGCGGAGCAGGGCGATATGCGTGTGCGTACAATGGCAATCAATAGTGGCAATCAATCCACGATGGCGCTGGATCGTCCGATGCTTGTCAATTTTTATACGCGCTATTATCACCTCATTCGCCATTTTACACCAGATTTTTCACACGTCATGATGCTTGGCGGTGCGGGATACTCGTTTCCCAAAGATTATCTTCTCCACTATCCGGACAAGCATATTGATGTTGTGGAAATTGATCCCGGTATTACCAATTTGGCGCAAAAATACTTTTCTCTTGACCGCACAAATCCACAACTGCGCATCTTTCACGCCGATGCACGTATGGCACTTGCACAGACGGACGTTGCCTATGATGCTATTTTATGCGATGCTTTTTCTTCAAACCATTCCATACCATATCACTTGGCAACGCGTGAGGCTACGCAGCTCATGTATGACGCTCTTGCACCCGATGGTGTGGTGATTGCCAATGTGATTGGATCCATCCATGGAGATAAGGGGAGATTTTTTCGCGCGGAGTATGCGACATATACGGCAGTATTTCCACATGTTGCAGTGATTCCCGTCAATAATACACACGACGGTGATGCTGTGCAAAACATCATGATTGTTGCAGCAAAATCACCACAAATGCCGCCGATGTCATCTGATGATCCCACACTGAACGACTATCTGCAGCAGAGATGGACGGATGCCATTCCATCTGATATGCCAATTTTAACCGATGACTTTGCACCCGTAGAGTACTATGCGCTTTAATGTATAGCAGTTTATTATCTGTATCATGGATCGTGGTGCGCCCGAGCGAGCAGAAAAAAATTCTCTGCGGACAGAAACACTTTGCCGCACTTGGCGTGGATTTCGCCGTTTCGCAGCGACAAGATTTGCAGGATTTACTTGTCGGTGATGATGGCGTGGTAATATAGAGTGAGTTGGTTTGTGAGAAAGGAATGCATTGTGCATGATCCGTCATGTATAGAAGCATTGAAAAAAATGCGTGGAGTAGATGCGTGTTGTGAATGGAATGAGTCTCTGTGAAAATTACTAGACAATCAGAATGACGACGATGAAAAATAATGTGCACCACAACTTACAGAAATATTTTTTGTACGATGCATTTCGTCCGGGACAAGAGGAAATCGTGCAGGCGATTATGGACGGACGCGATACAGTGGCACTGATGCCGACTGGGGGCGGGAAGTCGTTGTGCTATCAATTGCCGGCAGTGATGCGTGATGGCGTAACGGTTGTTGTGTCGCCGCTCATTGCGCTTATGAAAAATCAGGTGGATGCATTGAATGCACGGGGTATTGCGGCAGCAGCAATCAATTCGTCTCTTGCGCACAATGATGTGATGAGTCTCATGCGTGATGTGCGACAAGGGAAAATAATGCTATTATATGTTGCGCCGGAACGTCTGGTGCAAGCACAGTTTATACAATTATTGCAAGAAATCCCCGTGGTGTTTGTGGCAATTGATGAGGCACATTGCGTGTCGCAGTGGGGGCATGATTTTCGTCCGGATTATTTGGCGATTAAGGATGTTGTGGCGCAGTTGCGTCCGCGGCCTGTTGTGGGGGCATTTACTGCAACTGCCACGCCAGAGGTTGTGCGTGACATTGTAGAGCGACTTACCCTACATAAGCCGGCAATTTTTGTGCGTGGTTTTGATCGTCCAAACTTACGCTTTTTTGTGCAGAAGGACTTGAAGCCGAAGGAAAAATTGGCGGAAATGGTACGTGTGATTCAATCTCTTGAGGGTGTGGGCATTGTGTATGCGTTGACGCGAAAAGATGCCGAGCACATCGCCGTATTTTTGAATGACAATGGGATTGTCGCGGCGGCGTATCATGCCGGAATGAATGCAGCAACGCGTGAGGATGTACAGAATCGTTTTATGGCAAATGAGTTTACGGTGATTGTGGCAACAGTAGCGTTTGGGATGGGTGTGGATAAGGCAGATATTCGGTTTGTGATGCACGCCGGTATGCCGAAAAATGTGGAGGGCTATTATCAGGAGGCAGGGCGCGCCGGGCGTGACGGAGAAACGGCATATTGTGTTTTACTGCATGGCAAAAAAGATGTGGCGACACACCGGTTTATGTTGCGCGGTGATCGGCGCACAATGATCAACAAGGGCATGCGCACAGCGGATGTGGAAGAACTTATGCGTATCAAAGAAGATCGCTTGGCACATATGATTGACTATGTGACATCGGATAAGTGTCGTCGGAAAACTATTCTGACGTATTTTCGTGATCCAACAATCACACATGACACAGAGACACAGTCATGCGGTGGCTGTGATGTGTGTTTGGCATGGAAGAAAAAAAGTAGTGCGTCTACTGTTGTGCAAAAATCTTTGGGCGCTGTCGACAAAATGGCGTCCATGAAGATTGGTGACACAATCACACAAACAGTGCGCCTCTATCAACAGCAGCGCACGCCTGCACAAATTTCCAAAATCAGAGGTTTGCACGAAAGCACGATTCTTGGACATTTGTTATCGTGGTATGTGACCGGTGGAGATTTTGATATCACTTCATGCATCACGCCGCAGCAAGAAAAGACGGTCTTGGAAGCAATGGCGCGTGCAGAGGACTATCAACGTCTTGGAGCAATTAAACAGCAATTGCCGAGAGATCTTTCATATATTCATATCAAAGCTGTTATTGCGAAAATTCAGAGGATGTCGTTGAAGTAATGATAAAGGCATATTGGTAACCCTTGCTGTGCAAAGCGTGCTTTCCCCTAAAGGCTATGGAATGCGTACGTAACTATTGCATTCCCATCCACAGCCTCTTCTTTTTGCATTTTTGAAATAATTCTGTCATACTGTAAACAAGTCATTTGTATAAAGTAGCCCTATGAGCGTTTTTGATCAATTTACAAACAA
>CAYRUU010000019.1:0-18372 GCA_964427825.1 uncultured Micavibrio sp. | reverse complement strand
GCAAGAGCAAGACTCCTCCACTTCGTTCGCTTTGCTCACGCCGGTCGGAATGACAAGAAAAAAATGGCTTGGGGTCGGAAGATTTGAACCAACAGAGAGGTGTCCGCGCTAAAACAACTTCACCACATCGCGGACGGTGATGATTGCCATGAAAAGCAGCAATGCAATGAAAAAGATCGTGTGCGCCATGCTTTCAAAACGCTGATTAACTGGGCGCCCCTTGATCGCCTCAATGAGCAAGAAAAACAGGCGTCCGCCATCCAGAGCCGGAATTGGCAAAATGTTGATAATAGCAAGATTGATACTCAACACCGCTGCAAATTGAATGAGGTAGACAAATCCGAGATCGCGCATTTGTTGCGTGAGGATGGCGATGCCCACCGGACCTGCAACCTCCGCATCCACCGCCGGTCCACCAAAGAGTGAAACGATCAAGTGCCAAAACGTACTCACCGTCAAAACGATCAAACTAATTACGCGCATCAAACCTTCCCACACCGCCGCATACCACGGATACCGCACCACCGACATATCCGCCATGGCGATGCCGAGCGCGCCTTGATCTTCCACGGTTTCGGCACGTAGTGTCCCCGTAAGTTGCACTGCCTCCTTGCCGCGTAGTACCTGCATGTGAATGCTCTCACCTTTATGCGCAAAGATTGTGGTGCGCAGCGTGTCCGCATCGGGCACTGCCGTACACGGTGCGGAGCCCACACACAGCGACGTCACCACGTCGCCAATCTTCACGCCCATCGCATCCGCCGGCGACGCCTGCTCCACATTGGTGATTTGCACGCCCGTGTCTCGCACCACAATGGCGCGCGACGACACAGCATCACGCGGCTCCGGTGCGCCGATCATCAAGACAATCACAACCAAACCCCACGCCAGAAGCGCATTCATCGTCACACCAGCAATCAAAATTCTCGTCCGCGTCCAAATGGACTGCATAGCAAAACTATCGGCATCGCGCGACATGCGCGCATAGGCGCGTTCTTCTTCCGACAGTGTTGTATCTTCCAGATCCTCCTGTGAAACGGGCTGCTCACCCTTGATGCGCACAAAACCGCCAAGAGGGATCCAGTTCAACGAATACAATGTGTTTGTGCCGCGATAGTCTCTATTGCCCCACACCATGCGGCGCCTGCCCGTGGATGGATCGTGCACAATGCCAAAAATCCGCGGCGGAAAGCCGAAACCGAATTCATGCGCCGTCACGCCATTTCTGCGCGCCACAAGAAAATGCCCCAACTCATGCACAAAGATCAGCACACCCAAAATGATGGCAAAAATAATGATTGTTCCAAGCATATCTTTAATAAGTAACTAGTGATCAATTATATCGTCATAACATCTTCCTCTTTCCTCTTGCGCATCTCCTCAATTTTTTGATTGTATGCGTCCACAACCTCCTGCAAAGCGTCCTTACTTGTGAATTTCTCGTCTTCCGTCATGTCACCGGACTTCTCCGCCGCCACAATGGCCTTCCACACGTCCTCGCGCACCGTGCGAATACCCACGCGTGCCTCCTCCGTTTTTTGGTTGAGTACTTTCACAAGGTCGCGACGATTCTCTTCTGTCATCGGTGGAAACGTCAAGCGCACCGCCAAGCCATCATTGGATGTCTGTGCGCCAATGTTTGCCTTGACGATCGCCTTCTCCACCTCTGCCAACTGTGCCCGATCCCACGGCTGCACCAGTAGCTGCCGCGCCTCCGGCACGGAAATGCTAGCGATCTGCTTGAGTGGCGACGGTACACCATACGCTTCCACTATCACACTTTCCACAAGTGCCGGCGTAGCGCGTCCCGTGCGAATCTTTGCCGCTTCCTTTTCAAAGTGCGCTACAACAGCATCAAGGTCCGGTGTGGATTTCGTCATCAATGTTTTAAACATATACTCTTTCTCATAACCAATTATTTCACCTTCTGCATGCCCAAGTATACCACACTCGGGTCCGTCGGGTCATGCACAATGGTGTCCACCGTGTAGGCACTTGTTGTATCTGTAATCGCCCATTCGCTGCCCACACTCGTATACACCGCCTTTGCCGCCGCATAGACTAATTGCCCGTTGTGCGGGCTAATGGCAAGCGCATAGATGGGCACACCAATGGTGCTAGCAATCACATCCACCGCCTGCCAACTGACGCCGTTGTCTGCAGAACGAAAGACGCCACTATTTGTGCCCACGATAATGGAATTGGGCACCGCAGGGTCAACCGTCATGGAATACAGTGTTCCAGTGTATTTTTTTTGTGATGCGCTGTCGCGCTCCATGCTGTTCACACTGGCAAATGTGCCGCCGTTGTCATACGACACCACCACATCCGTCGTACCAACAAGCGCATAAATCGCTGCGAGATTTTGCGGATTGATGGCGAGGTCGCTGATGCGGTTTTTGGCATAATAAACGTTTTGCCATGTTGTGCCGCCATTATCAGTGCGCGCAATCGTGCCACCGGATGTGCCAATGAACACTACCTGCGCGCTGTGCGGCGACATCACCATGGCGGAAATATTAGTGCCGTCTGTTGGCTCCACATAAATGCGGCGCCACTGCTGCCCACCGTCATCACTGCGCACCACACTGCCCCGCCCCTCATACATACCGCTGACATAGAGAGTTTGTGTGTTGTACGGATCAATCAAAATGCTGCGAATCGCCGTCAGTCCACATGGAAGCGATGTCCATGTTGCCGCACCGTCGCGACTCACGAACACATCGGCGGTCGTAGTGCCAATATACACCGTCGTGCTCTTCTGCGGATCAATGGCCATTGCCGAAACATTGTTCCGCGCAATGGTGCGCTTGGCGTCAATGGCATTGTGTGGCGTAAATGTGCGTCCACCATCACTACTCTTCATGACACCACCAATGGACGCGCCCGATGACGATGAACCCACACACCCGCCAAGCACCACCACGGCGGCGCAGACAACACCAATTAAAATCACATTCCTATACATATGCCCCAAGTATATACTATTTGCATCAAATGAGCTATAACATTATCATATGGAAATCCACACAGCAGCCCCGCCACCATAGCCAACGCGATGCCTCAGTCATTTTTCATGTCCAATACACCTTTATGCTATAATAGTACTATAATACACCCCTCCCTTCCCTTTATAGGAGCCAAGGAATATCAATCACACACTCCACAATCCCATATAACAGAAAACCATCATGGCAAACACGAAAGAAGCACAAGCGCGAATTAAGATCAATAAACTCCTTGAAGAATCCGGCTGGCGTTTTTTTGATGATGCCGACAGGCTGGCAAATATCTCTCTTGAACCAAATGTAAAACTAAACCCAAGAGACATTGACGCTTTTGGTCAGGACTTTGAAAATGTGAAAAAGCGTGATCGTGTGCGATCAGGAAGTGGTTTTGTTTTTGTTGTTAGTTTTTCAAAAAACGTCGTTGGCGAGCTGTCCCTATGGAATAGTGAATGATCCTTATCCCGGTCAGTGTGGGCGCTATATTGATAAAAATGGAGATCAAATTTGTGATCGAAGTCAGGAGCTTGATGCAGCCGGAGAGTTAAATGAGTCGGCGAAAACTACGTCGTTTAAAGAAGAAGTGGTTGATGTGGATAGCTTAGCTGTGGTGGGACGGGGTGCTGAGATTGAAAAACCACGTCGAAGTAAAGTTGCCGTTGCGGTAATAGCAATCGGATTAACAGTTACTTATTTTTTATCACTGCTGTTAGTTAAACTTGGAAGGGTTAACACTTTTCATAATCGAAGGTTTTGGAATTTTCTTTTACTGATCGCTTTTTTGGTTTTGACGGTTACTTCTGTGGTTTTAGTGTTGAGTGCGGTATACGGGATGGTTTTTACCGGCTATCAAAATTGGATTAATTTGCATACAATGTCCGGAGTGGCAATGTTGTTGATTTCTCTTTTTCACACTTTTTGGCACGGCGGTTATTGGAAGCGTTATTTTTGTAAGAAAGAAAATGATTTCCAAAAACTCTTTAAAGAGGAAAGAGGATTAAATTATTTTTCCGGAAATCTGGACAAATTAAACGCAAGATGATAATTTTAAGAAGGTTGGTGTTTTTAAAATTTGGAGGAATCGTTTGGAGAGGTAGCTGAGTGGCTGAAAGCAGCGCACGGCTAATGTGTTGACCTCTTAAAAGGTCCCGGGGCTCAAATCTCCGCCGGAGAATAACAATTTATTTAAAAAACTATGAAAAAAATCTTCACCATGGCGTTAGCGCTATACAGTGTAGTGGTAATGAGTGGCTGTGCAGCAAGAAATACTGTCCGGCAACCAAGCGAAACGCTTCCCCCATCGCCACAGCAAACCTCCGCACAGCAAGCAGGCACATCCTCCACCATCACAAAAACTGCTGAGGCACAACCAGAGGGCACAAGCCAAGAAAAAACGCAGAACTATCTTGTTATTGATGAGTTTGACATTAAAATACCAGTCACGCCCGAAATGCAAAATGATCTGTCCTATAAAATTATAAAGGGTAATAGTGATGCATATGTGACATTCTTGTCAAAAAAATTAACGACAATCAACAAAAGATGTGCGAACGATGATAGCGTGGTGAATGTTTTACAATTCCCAAACCGCCCCACAGTGGAAGAAGATGGTCCAAACATTGGTAGTAATAAACAGTTTCCACATTTTTTTATTTCTTTTTATCCATCCGGCAATTACTGCGTCATGGGCGAAAATGCAACCTCACCAACACCCAATGACACAGTCAATATGGCGCAAGAAGACCGAATCAAAGAAGACCTTATCAACGCCCTTCATAATGCTGTTTTGATTACAGAATAACACTGTCTGAATTGTCTTGATTACTTTTATAGTATAGTGAAGTTAATTCACAGAGTCACTTTCCACCCACACGCACATGGTGCAGTGTGTTTTGTGATCAATCATTGAAATACTACAAAAATTATAAAAAATCACCAATGCATTGAATGTCTCGGTTGGTGGCTTGTTAAAATATTTTTTATGGAGTTAAAAATGGAATTTTTCCGCAGCAAAATTTACCTGTAGTTATTTTTGATGATTTTATTACTGCTATAAAATTTGTGAACCTTCCATTTAAAGTAAAGTCATCTGCAATGAAAATCTTGAAAGCAAAAGGAAGAAATGCGGATATTAAATTTATTTATCTTCTAATGCAAAGTATAAAATTTGCACTTCATCAACATAAAAGATATTGGATTTCACAATACTCGAAAATCAAAATCCCCCCTCCCTCTTTTAAAGTTCAGAAAAAGCTCGTCGCCGAAGCGGAGAAAGTGGAAGAAGCCATTGACGCAAACAAGAGATTGATTACGATTATGGAAGGAAGGATTAATGATGTAATGAAGAATGTTTAGGCTTAAATTTTTACAAAAATATGGAAAGATTTCAAAATTCCCAGATTCCTTATGAGCTCAGAAAAACGATCAGGTTTGCTTTGCAACCCAAAAATATAAGCAGAGCCTATACACCGCCGAAAAGCAATGACGAAGACCTTCACAGACGAGTTGCAGATTTTATTGGTAAATACAGTTTTGTTATTGAAAATTTAGATAAAATAGTATTTTCTAATTCTGAGAATGATGAGGAAAAAAAACTTCAGAAGAAAGTGTATATAAAGCATACTTGGCTAAAAAATTATACAAAAACAGAGTTTTACAATGCTAAAGAAGAAATTGTTATTTATGATAGCAAAAATAGAAAAAAGAATAATCAAATTTCCATCGGTGATAGAAATGTGGATTTTTTAAGAGATTATTTTAAAAACTGGCTCAATGAAAATAGGGGGTGTGTTGAAAATCTGAAAAGATTCTTGAATCAGCCAGAAGAAAAACAAAAACGAATTTCTGAGTATGCATATTGGATTCAGAAAATTTTAAAACGAAGTAATTTTAAGGCAGTTTTTGAATTATTTCATGACAATATTCAACATAAGGATAGCGACGAAGAAATTCTCTCCATTAAAGAAAAACTACTGGAGGTCAAGTCATTGTTAGAATTGCTTGAGAAAGAACTTTTACCAAGTCAGTCTTTAGGTGTTGAAATTGAACAATCGAGTTTTAATTATTATACGGTTAACAAAAAGCCTAAGAATTATAATTCAGAAATAAAAGATGCGGAACAAAAGGAAAACAAAAAGCTACTTGATTTCAAAGAGTATAATAAGAAAAACAATAAAAAGAAGAATGCGTTTTCCTTCAAGAGTCTAGACTTTCTCAAAGCAGCAATCGAAAACTTAGATGATGACAATTTTGTTGAGGAGCAGTGTGGTAAAATAACAGAAATTAAAAAAGACTTCAATCATTTAAAAATAAAATCCGCATATAAATTTTTGAAAGACTACAAAGCAAATGAAAAATCAAAATTTTTTGAGCTTCTTAGTAAGGGCAAGACAGATGTAGAAATAGGGAGAGAGTGCCCTCTCTTTGCTTGTTCTGATGGTAATTTTTTAAAAATAAAAAACTTAACAGATCAAATTAACAAAGCTAGCGGTGAAAAGAAAAGGAAACGGCTGAAAGAAGAAAGGGGCAAGCATTTTGATGTGGTTAGGGAAAATGGAAGACTATGCTCCTTCAAGAATTATAAAAAAATTTGTTCTTTGTTTCAAGAAATTGCAATGGAAATTGGCAAAATCAAAGCTGAAGCCAAAGCACTGAAAAAAGAAAAAATTGATGCAGAACGACTACAGTCTTGGTCAATTATTTTAGAGAAAGACAACCAAAGATATATTTTGACAATTCCGCGCGATGCCCAAAATAATTTACAGAATGCAAAAAAATATATTGATAGTTTGCAAGGTGAGAAAAGCGGGGAGTGGAAGCTGCACTCCTTTGAGTCGCTAGCATTACGTGCTTTGGACAAGTTGTGTTTTGGATTTGATAAAAATACTTTTTATCCTAGAATTGAGTCCGCGCTGAAATTGAAAGGAAAGTCTTTTTTTATAAAAGATAGGTTGAAAAGAAAGGATGAGTTCTCTAAGGATGGTTCGGAATTGGTTAAATTTTATCAAACTGTGTTGGGACTAAGGGCGACAGGGGAAATGTTAGCACTAGCTAACTTTGAAGGACTTTCTGAAATTATTAAAACAGACTATGCGAACAAAGAAGATTTTGAAAAAGATTTAAAGCGAGCTTGTTACTTTAAAAAGTCTGTTACAATTTCTGAAAGCATAAAAGATGAAATTATCAAAAATTATCAAGGAAACTTATACAAAATAACCAGTTATGATTTAGAAAAAGATGATGATGAGGAAATTGCAAACTTAAAAAACAAACAGAAACTTGATAGAAGAAGTCCTGAGGCTCATACTAAAATATGGTTGAATTTTTGGACTAATAAAAATATTGAGAATAAATATGAAATTCGCCTAAACCCTGAATTTAAAATTAATTTTGTAGAAAATAGTTTTAAAGAATTAGAAAATAGAAATTTGGGAGAATTAAAAAAGAACAGAAGACAACAAGATCGGTTTTTACTCTCTACAACCATAACCCTCCAAGCTCATGACAAGAGTGCTGACTTAAATTTCAAAGGAACCGATGAGATCATTAAATTTATCGAGGGATACAACAAAGAATTCAATAAAAAGATAAAACCTTTTGATATTTATTATTACGGACTAGACCGGGGTCAAAAAGAGCTACTCACTCTAGGATTATTTAAATTTTCTGAAACCGAAAAAGTTAAATTTGCCAAACAAGATGGGGCACATGGAGAATATAACAAGCCGGAGTTTATTAATATAGAGACGTATCAGATTAAGCCGGATAAGTATCTAGAAAAAAATGATAAAGGAAGAATTGCATATAAAAGTGCTTCTGAATTTATGGATAATTTTGATGTAGTGGAAAAAATATCAACTTCCTCCTGTTTTGATATGTCTTGCGCTAAATTGATTAAAGATAAAATTGTTATCAATGGTGATATTGCAACATATCTTGAGATGAAGCGTGTGAGTGCTTTAAGAAAAATCTATGAAGGCATGACGCAAGGCAGATTTAGATCCGATACAATTTGTTTTAACGCAGAAAAGGGAGCTTTGTTTTTGAATATAGAAAATAGAGGAAAGCTAGAAAACGAAAATTTATATTTTTATAATGAACGATTCAAAGATATTCTTTCTTTGGAGGCTATAAAAAAAGAATTACAGGGTTATTATAATTTATTAAAATCAAAAAAAGCTGTTGAGGTAATCACTGTCAATAAGATAAATCATCTTCGAGATGCTTTGTGTGCGAATGCTGTTGGTATTTTGAGTTATTTACAAAAACAATACTTTGGCATGATGTTTTTAGAGAATCTTAAACTTTCGAATAAAAATAAAAGAATAGAAGAGTTTTCGGGAAATTTGGCAAGTAGAATAGAGTGGAGGATATTGCAAAAATTTCAAACTCTTTTATTAGTTCCACCGGTCTACAAGCAGGTTATGGTGTTACAAGACAAAAAATTTATAAATCAGCTGGGAATTGTTGCGTACATTGAATCAGATAAGACAACTAGGGGATGCCCTCACTGTAGCACGAAGATTGATGATGATTCTGAAAAATGGTCTAACCATGCCTATAAATGCAGGAATACAATGTGTAATTTTGACACCAGTGATCAAGGTAAAAGACGTGGACTCATCAGTTTGGATAACTCAGATAGTCTTGCCGCGTACAATATTGCTAAACGTGGACTTTCTCTGATTTCTGAAAAACTGCAATCCCCTCCCACAGATTCAAATACCCCTGCGTAAACCATCCAACCCCCTCAACAATATACTTACGATCTGAAGAATCTTGTAGCCTACAGTAAAAATTTGCACCCAAATAAAACAACAACCCCTACCGTTCAGAAGCTATACAAGAATGGTTCATTGCCAAAAAACATTTCATCAACAAAATAGAAAAGACACCGCCGCAAGGCAATCGCACAAAAAATGTTTGACACAGATTTTAACGGCATAAAATCCACCTAAAATCAAAATATTACGGAAAGTAGCACTTCCGCATGAACATCCCGCACAAAAACCGCGAAAGGCTTCATGGTGCTTTAGGTGGATGGCATAGTGAAAAATGTATGCTATACTGACACCATAAACTTTGACAACATGCACTATGACATGCGAATGTTCTCCTGCAGCAAAAGCCATTGGCGTTGGACTGGTTGCCGCGGCGGTTGTGTTTGGACTGTTTTACTACACGGCGCACGTGCGTGTGGCACACGATGACACGCTCACCGTCACCGGCTCAACAAAAACGCGCGTCACATCCGACAGCGCGAAACTCATCATCAGTCTGACCCGTACTGTGCCCCTGTCGGAGTTGGCAAGTGGCTATGCCGCCATTGATCGCGATCGCGGACTGGTCAACGCTCTTCTTGCCACCAATAGCATCACCACCGCGCAAAAAACGGACAGCCCTGTGTCCATGAACCAATCCTACGACCAAAACACGTACGGCGCGGAAACTCGCTACCAGCTCACCCAAAGCATCACCGTGCAATCTGACAACGTCGCAACCGTCACCGCCATTGCTGCCGCTGTCCCCTCTCTCGCCGCGCAAAATGCCATCGTCTCCGTGCAATCATTGGAATACTACATCTCCAACCTCCCCGATCTGCGTGTCGCACTCTTGACTGACGCCGTCACCGACGCCAAGGCGCGCGCGGAAAAAATCGCTGCCGGCACGGGGCGCTCCATCGGTACCGTACGCACGGCATCATCCGGCGTTGTGCAGGTATTAGCGCCCAATTCCATCAACGTTGATGATGGTGGTGCCTATGACACCTCCAGTATTGACAAGGAGGTCATGGTCACCGTCAAAGCCTCCTTTGACTTGCGCTAACGATTTTGTAGACAAAACCGCATAAAAACGCTACAATTCCCTGTAGCGTTTTAATGTTTTTGCCTTATGCTTTCTCTGCGCAACCTCACTGTCCACAGCGGCGACACACAAATCCTCTCCAATCTGTCCGCGGATTTCCTCCCCAGCAAAGTGTATGCTGTCATGGGGCCGAATGGCTCCGGCAAGAGCACCGTGGCACGCACCATCATCGGCGATCCGTCACTCACCGTCACTGCTGGCGACGTCCTACTTGACGACACATCCATCACCGCCCTGCTGCCCTATGAACGCGCACGCAGCGGTATTTTCTATTCTCCACAATCCCCACCCGCCCTGCCCGGCATCACCGTGCAGACATTGCTGCGCGAAGCCGTACCACGCGATCGCGTGTCCAGCAAAGACCTCATCGGCGCCATCGCGCGCGCCGCGGACGACGTGCGCATCTCGCACGACCTTCTCACGCGCTCACTCAACGAAAACTTCAGCGGTGGTGAACGCAAAAAAATGGAAGTTCTGCAAGCGCTCGTCATGCAGCCGCGCTATGTCATTTTGGATGAAATTGACACCGGCGTGGATGTTGATGCCATCGGCATACTCTCACAAGCGCTCGCACAGCTGCACGCAACACATCCGCAGACAACACTCGTACTCATCACGCACTACACTCGCATCTTTGCACACCTTCCTGTGGATGAAACCATCGTCGTGCACCATGGCACCGTCGCCCGCCGCGGCGACGCGTCGCTTGCCGCCGCCATTGACGCCGACGGCTACGACACCCCCAACTCCTAAAACCTCCGCAGCATGCCACACACCACACCCACACAACACCTCTCCACCGCCACCGACGGCATTGCACGTCATGATTTTTCCATGCCCGACACACCGCACACCAAGCTCCCCGCAGGCCTCTCCCGTAAGATCGTCGCGCAAATCAGTACACTCAAACGGGAGCCATCGTGGATGCACGCACAGCGCCTCGCCGCCTATGAACTCTTTACGCAAAAACCGCTACCAACATGGGGACCAGATCTGCGCGGCATTGATTTTGACGCAATCACTTATTTTTCACGCGCCACGGACGCACCCGCCACGGCGTGGGACGACCTGCCAGACGACATCAAAGAAACCTACGACCGCATCGGCGTGCCGGAACACGAAAAGCGATGGCTCTCCGGCGTAAGCGCGCAATACGAAAGCGAAGTGGTCTATGCGTCACTACAAAAAGAATTGGTAGCGCAAGGCGTGATTTTTTGCGATATGGATACCGCTGTGCGCGACCATGCCGACCTCGTACAACGCTATTTCGGCACGCTCGTGCCTGCTGCGGACAATACATTCGCTGCGCTCAATGCGGCGGTGTGGTCTGGCGGCTCATTTCTCTACGTGCCGCGTGATGTGCATGTCGCACTGCCGGTGCAGGCGTATTTTCGCATCAACGCGGAGCGATTTGGACAATTTGAACGTACACTCATCATCGCCGAAAGTGGCGCATCCGTGCACTATGTGGAAGGATGCACCGCACCGGCGTATTCTACAAATTCCCTCCATGCCGCCGTAGTGGAAATTTTCGCCCATAAAAATGCCACCGTACGCTACACCACCATCCAAAACTGGAGCACCAACATCTACAACCTCGTCACCAAGCGCGCACGTGCCGAGCGCAACGCCACAGTGGAATGGATTGATTGCAACATCGGGTCAGGCGTCACCATGAAATATCCCGCCGTCATCCTCACCGGAGAAGGTGCACGCGGCAACGTCACATCACTTGCCATCGCCAACAAAGGACAGCATATTGACGCTGGGGCAAAAATGATCCACCGCGCACCGCGCA
This sequence comes from uncultured Micavibrio sp., assembly GCA_964427825.1. Taxonomy (GTDB): domain Bacteria; phylum Patescibacteriota; class Minisyncoccia; order Moranbacterales. The sequence continues at coordinate 6,705 of CAYRUU010000019.1, read as the reverse complement.
CCACATCCCACGTCGTCTCCAAGTCCATGTGCGCCGGTGGTGGCATTTCCACCTATCGCGGCTTGATTGACGTCGCAAAAACGGCGCACGGATCTACAAGCTTCACGCGATGTGATGCGCTCCTTTTGGACGATCACTCCGTTTCCAACACCTATCCCACCACCATCACCGACGGCTCAGACGTCCATACCGCACACGAAGCGAGTATTGAAAAATTGGATGCCGCCATGCTGCTCTATGCCATGTCGCGCGGGCTAGATGAGATCGGCGCACGCAGCATGATGGTCAACGGATTTATCAGTGATATCACCAAAGAAATCCCCCTGGAATACGCTGTGGAATTGCACCGCCTCATTCACATGGAAGTAGAAAAAACTGTCAGATAGCGCGAATATATGTCAAAACACCCTCCCATTATCACTGTACACCACACTCTCACCGCCCCCGGGACGCATGTGTTTGTCGTGCGTAGTCCGCATGTGATGCTCACCATTGATCTTGCAGCACCGGGCACTGGCGCGGAAATCTATGGTATCTATCGCGGTAGCAGCGCCGACACATTCACCCTCCACATCACACAACGCCACAGCGCACCGCACACAAAAAGCACATGCCATATCCGCACAGTCTTACGAGGAGGTGCCACACTCACAGCGACAAACCTTATACACATTGCCCAAGGTGCGAACAACACCGACACCACCACAGACCTGCGCACCCTCCTGCTTTCTACACATGCACGCGCAACCGTCACACCGCAAATGGAAGTGATCCCTTCCGACGTGCGCTGCACTCACGCAGCAACCGCCACGCCCGTAGACAGCACGCAGCGTGCCTACCTGCACGCCCGCGGCATCAACGACAAAAAAGCCGTCACCCTTCTCGCCACAGCTTTCACCGCAGACATTGATGCCATCATTGCGCGGTCCACGCATAACAATGTCACCGTCATCTAAACCCCTAGATCACATCAATATCCGACAAAAATTGCTCGTAGATTTTGAGTGTGTTCTGCGCCTGCTCTTTGGTGATTGTCACATTCTCTTTTTGAATAATGGCATTACTCAAACGATGCGCCACGTGCATGGCATCGGTAGCAAGAAAACTCCCCGGCGGGATCTGTGCCAACCGCTCGGAAAATGTGGATCCGTTATATCCCTGAAAGCCCATGCGCTCATACGTAAAATGATCAGCTTCCAAAATTGCTGCCTTGAACTGCTGTTCGTCATTCGTCTCCACACGCGCCATAATATCCGCCCAAATCTGTCGCTCTTTCTTCTTGGACGGCTTGCGGATGGAGCTTCCCGTCTGCTGTTGGCGCCACTGCCTTTTGATGTCACCAAGATAGACAAGTAAAATGATATCCACAACCAAAATGGTGGTGTAGATCACAAAAAAAACTTTTACACCCACAAAAAGTGCGCTATCCGTAAACGTCACGTACCACGTTTGCACAAGGTCCCACATCGTCAAAAAAACATCTCCCATCATAGTTTTTGCGTTGCCGTTTCATAGGTATAACCGGCATTGAGAATGCCCTCCTCATCAAACCACGCGCCCATCAGTTGACCGCCAACCGATAATGTCGTGCCATCGTCATCCACGGTGCCAATCGGCAGCGACAGCGCAGGCACACCGGCAAGGCTTGCCGTCACGGTATAGATGTCGGACAAGTACATCGCCAAGGGATCGTGTGTTTTTGCGCCGATCTTAAACGCCGCTTCCGGCGCCGTTGGTGTGAAAATATAATTGACTTTCGTAAACGCCTTGCGAAAATCCTCCATGATCAACCGACGCACCTTCTGCGCTTTTTTGTAATACGCATCGTAGTAGCCAGCGGACAGTGCATAGGTACCCAACATGATGCGCCGCTTCACTTCCGCGCCAAACAGCGATCCGCGTATGTGTCTATAGTGATCCAAAAGTGTACCATCCACCTCATCTTTTGCGCCACCATAGCGCAGCCCATCAAAGCGCGCCAGATTGGAGCTTAATTCGCATGGCATAATGATATAGTATACTGCCAAAGCGTACGATGTGTGCGGCAGTGAAATATCCACAATCTCCGCGCCCAATTTCTTGTATTGTTCCACTGCCTGCAAAAACGTCTCACGCACGCGCGCATCCACACCGTCACCAAGGTATTCCCGCGGAATACCGATTTTTGCGCCAGAAATATCACCAACACAGTAATCTTCATACGGTTTGTCACTACTCTTGGCGCTTGTGGCATCGCGCACATCACGACCGGCAATGCGACTCAAAACAATCGCCGCATCCTCTACTGTCTTTGTGATTGGCCCAACTTGATCCAAACTGGAGCCCATCGCAATCACGCCATAGCGCGACACACGCCCGTATGTTGGCTTCAGTCCCACAACACCACAAAAGTTTGCGGGTCCGCGCACCGATCCGCCCGTGTCCGTGCCAAGCGCCCACGCCACCGATCCGTCTGCCACCGCTGCCGCGCTTCCACCGCTACTGCCACCGGGCACACGCGTATCATCCGCAGGGTTTGTGGTTGGTCCATAGGCGCTGTTTTCCGTACTACCGCCGCAAGCAAACTCATCCATATTGGTCTTGCCCGTAAAAACCGCATCCACAGCGCGCAAGCGTTCGATCACCGTCGCATCGTATGGCGCGTGATAGGTATCCAGCATTTTTGACGCCGCCGTTGTCCGCACACCCCGCATGCAGATATTGTCTTTGATGGCACACGGAATCCCAGAAAGCAGGTCAATCTTTTCACCGCGCGCAATCTTGTCGTCCACGACCTGCGCCTCGCGTAACGCCGCATCGTGCAGCACCGTGATAAAGGCATTGCGCTTCGGATTGACTTCTGCAATATACGCTAGCGACTTCTGTGCCAACTCCACCGCCGTCATCTCCCCGCCGACCAACTGTTCATGAATGTGTCTAATCATAGATATCATCCGCAATTACAACATATTTTTTACCGCAATGTGCCCGTCGCGCACGTGCGGCACCTGCGCCATCATTGCCGCGCGTTCCTCCTCGCTTGCCTCCACTGCCACATCGTCGCGCACCACATCGGTCACTCCCGTACTGTGTCCGACATCTTCCACATTCGTCGTGTCCACCTCTTGCAATTGTGCAAAATACTCCACAACAGAAGACAGCTCTTCACAGTACTGTTTCTTCTCCTCATCCGTAATACCAATACGCGCCAAAAGGGCGATATCAGCAATGTCATCATGTGTAAGTGTCATAAATACTTCTCCATTATCACTAATCAACGTGCTTCCGTAACAGCACGATCGTCCTGCAGAGGCAAGACCTGTTCGGTAAACACTTCACCGTCCATGATGGCATCGCCATCATACACTGCATCATCATACCACTCCTCTTTCACTGCATCAAAAAACTCCTCACTACCCCATCCGTCCTCGTGCATGTTGCTGAATAAGAGTGCACCGGAGATCAGTGCAATCGTGATAAGTGTAATGACGGCAAGTATGCACAGGGCAAAAATACCGTAGACTGCCGCAACGACGGGTGTATTCGGTCCTTTCACAGGATTCTTGTATACAACAACCGACTGTACCATCATATCATGCAAGGCGCGCTTACGCTCTGTGAACGCTGCCATGAGAAAACCGATATTAAGAATAATGCTGGAGACAAACTTGCCAATCGTCTCGCGCAGAGCAATCTTACCCAATGACAATGATGAACCGTCCTCCGCACACACACGCACACCCACTGCCATCTTCCCCAGCGTTGCACCAAACCGATGCGTCATGAATACATAATAGGCAAACACAATACCCACACTCACAATACCAACCCCCACCATAATCATCACTGACACCAGTGCGTGATCATCACCAGATGCTGCAGCAAAAAAACCCATCATAAAACCAAGTGGTGCGGTAAACACCGACACGGCAATGCCGGTTATCCACCCATCAAGTATTGCGGCGGCCCACCGCACCCAAAACCCAGCGTAACGCAATGATACGTCTTGTGCCTGTGGCACATCCTGTGCAGTCGGTTGCACAGCGTGCAGTTCTTGCTCCGTCATAGTCGTATGTTTTAATAAATACCATCCTTCACCTCTATTGTAGCATATTTTTGAAATCTTCCTCCGTCACAATGAGAATACCGCGTTTTTGCGCTTCTGCCAACTTTGACCCAGGATTGTCGCCAACGACCACAAGATCCGTCGCACCGCTCACCTGCGACGCCACCTTGCCACCCGCAGCGCGAATTGCCGTCTTGACATCGTCGCGCGTATATTGTACAAGTGTGCCCGTCACCACAACGGTCTTGCCGGCAAGTGGTTGCACATCGGTGTGTGTCGTCGCATCATGCGCAATCTGCACACCCAATTCCTCCATACGCTCCAGAAGCTCCCGATTGCGCGGCGATTGAAACCACGTCGTCATACTCTCTGCAGATCGCTGCCCGATGCCGGGTATGCGCTGCCAATCATTCACCGTCAAATGCCCAAGCGCCGCCGCAATGGATGCCGGCGTCGTCGGTGCTTCGCCCGTCAGGTGTGCGTAGTTGTCGGCAATCACAAGTGCCGTCTCCTCGCCGACGTGGCGAATACCCAATGCAAAAAGCAATTTTGCCAACGGCACACGGCGCGCCGCCGCAATGGACGCCACAACGTTCGCCGCAGATTTCTCACCAAAACGATCCAAGTGTTGCAAATCACCCTCTGTGAGTGCAAAGAGGTCCGCCGCATCAGCAACTAAACCCTCATTCATCAACTGCTCCACGATTTTTTCTCCAAGACCGTCAATATTCATGCCGCCACGCGACACAAAGTGCCGCAACTGTTCCTTGCGAATCGCAAATGTGTTTTTGTCCTTGCAATAATACGCCGTGCTGCGGTCATTTTTTGTGCCAATCGTTTCACGCACCACCGGTCCGCCGCACACCGCCGCACACGCGGCGCGCATATCAAACACCACCTCCGCGCCCGTACGCAAATCCGTCAACACCTCCACAATTTCCGGAATGATGTCTCCCGCCTTGCGCAACACCACTGTATCGCCGATCTTCAAACCCAACCGCGCAATCTCATCGGCATTGTGCAATGTCGCACGACTCACCGTTGACCCCGCAACCGCCACCGGACGCACATGCGCCACCGGCGTCAACACACCCGTGCGCCCCACTTGCACCGTAATATCCTCCACAACGGTTGTGGTGCGCTCGGCGGGAAATTTGTAGGCAATGGCATAGCGCGGTGACTTGCCCGTATAACCCAACGCCTCTTGCAAGTCGCGCTCGTTGATCTTAATCACAATACCGTCAATGGCATACTGCTCGCCATTTTTGCGCGTGCGCCACTTCTGATACATGGCCTCCACACCCTGCAGATCCGCGCAATGCACATAGTGCGGATTGACTTTGAATCCCCAGTCTCGCAACAGCGCCAACGTCGCCTCTTGCGTTTCCGGCATCGCCACGCCATCCATCCAATCAATATCATACACAAACATCTGCAACTTGCGCGCCGCAGCAACTGCCGGATCAAGTTGGCGAATGGAACCCGCAGCGGCATTGCGCGCATTGGCAAAAAGCGCCTCACCCCGCTCCTCGCGTTCCGTATTGATGCGCATGAGTTCCTGTTGCGGCAACCACACCTCTCCTACCACACCTATTGATAATGGTTGCGCAAGTGTCAGCGGCACACTGTGAATGGTGCGGATGTTTTGCGTCACATCCTCCCCCACCACGCCGTCACCGCGCGTCGCCGCGCGCGTCAATACGCCGTTCATATACGTCACAATCACCTTGAGGCCGTCAATTTTAATCTCTGCGCAATAGGTCGGTGTGCGCGTGATGTCCTTCTTGGCAAGCATGCGGAGATTTTTTTGCTCCCACTGCACAAGTCCGGCATAGTCAAAAAGATCATCAAACGACCACTGTCGCACGCGGTGCGGCGTCTTCATAAATTTTTCCAGCGCCACACCACCGATGCGCTGCGTTGGACTTGCTGGCGTTCGTAACTCCGGATACAATGCCTCCAGTCCGCGCAGTTCATCCATCAGCGATGAATACACCACATCATCCGCCTGCGGATCGTCTTCCACATGATATTTCACGCGCAGCTTATCAATTTCCGCCGCCAATTTCGCCGCCCGCTCCCGTGCCTGCTCTTGCGTCAGTGTGATTATCATAGTCCGTACAATACATCACATACATTACTGTTCTAGTGTACAAGATTGCCGCAAAAAGGAAAGAGTACGCCACCCTTGCCGGCGCAAACCGTATGTGCATGTCATGCCAAACATGGTGTGGCATATCTACAGAATTACATGGTTTAAACCTAAGAGATTCAGACTTGCAAAGATTGTGATAAAACAGTGAAAATACAAAAGATCCGACGGGACACCTCATAGCGGACCTTGACAATATTAGAAGAGATGGTACTTTCATTGTCAGCTCATGACGCAAGGCATGGTACATCAGTTTCTTCACCCTGCGCCTGCTGACAAATATAGGAAACCTCTGGATCTAGTAAGGCACGATTCCATATGCGTACATCATCCACAACACCCTTAAAAGCGTTTTTTGCCTCAGACCCAATCATATCCACACCTATAAAAACATTATTACCGTTGGTTGAAGAAGGTGTTTTATAGGAAATGTCATCAATCGACAAATCCGACGACTTCGTCGTGTCATCAACGGTGATAAAAACATTATCATCCTTGGACCATCGCC
>CAYRUU010000018.1:0-19179 GCA_964427825.1 uncultured Micavibrio sp. | reverse complement strand
GCAGGCACCTGTCGTTTTTGCACCATAGGTACACTGTGGTGTGCATGTGTAGTTTTGTGGCAATCCAGATTTTCCATCGCACTGCTCATTGCCGTTTTTTACGCCATCGCCACAGAAGGGGCCTTTGATGGTAATTGGGCGACATGTTTGCGCGTGACAGAATGTGCACGATGATCCATATGCGGGATTGCACGTCCATGCATTTGCGCCACCGTTGTCGCAAATCTCACCTGCTTCCACCTTACCATTGCCGCAGACGGGGGGCTGGACACAGTCTGTCGGTGTGTAGTACATGGTGTGATAGGCATGATTCCACCCTTTCCATACTCGACCACTATGACTATATGCGTTGAGACTTAACTGAAATGTCACAGGTTTTGGCGTACATGGCGCCTGTGCTTGAATGGACAATGATCCGCCGGCAATATCATAGTCATAGCGCCACAAACCACCTCTCTTTCGCTCTCCTGCTGTAGACCATCCTAATACATAGGTGCCATTGATATACCCCTTCACTTCAGTTGCGTTGCCGCATGTGTATACCTTACAGCTGCTCATATAGGCGCCCAAAACACCATTGACAGGTATTGATTTGTGGCTGAGCGATGTTGTGCATGTTGCGACATCATTACCTTTGCCAGGTGGCTCGCTTACCTTAAGCGTATCCGCCTCCACCTGACTCACAAGCAATGCACTTGCTGTGAAGAGGATGCCAAAGAAGATGGAGAGTGTGCGGCCTTTGTTTTTACGTGTGCCGTAGATGATGATGGCAATGACGACAAGTGCGGTAATGGCAAGGACCCAGTAGTAGATTTTCTGTGTGTTGAAGAAGTTTTTGATTTGCTGTGCCGATGTTTTGTCATTGACGGTTGTAACGGCAAATGCATTCTCATCTAATGTGTCACCGTCTGTGCTTTTGACACTGAGTGTCACGGTGGGATTGATACAATCTGCAGTAATAGGCACATCGATGGTGAAGAGTGTGTTGTCTCTGTCAACGATCTTGGAGATCGTGTCAGAGCATGGTGTAGTGCCACTAACAATACTGACATCCGCAACGATCTGCTTTTGATCATCGGCGTAGTTCTCTTCCTTAAAACGTGCATAGGCAAAGACATCTGCATTGCCAGAGATAAATGCGGTGACTTTTGCGGTGTCGTCTTTTTTGTAGTAATCCTTGTCCAATGTGATGTTCTGTGCTGTACCGGACATGCCGCGGACAATGTAGCGCACGGGGACCGTGTTGGAGATTGCTTCTCCGCTCATGTTCAGGAGCGTGACGTCTGCTTGGTAGGACTGTGGTCTCTCTTGTTTAGTAATGGGAAATTTGAGACTTTTGGTTTTGCCTGTTTCAAGAACTTCCATGTCACCACTTTCTTCCCCGAGGATCTTGCCAAAGATGGTGCGTTCGCGTGTTACGATGTGTGGATAGAATGCCATGTCATGATCTGCGATGTTTTTGACGTCATCACATTGCAGAGTAATACCTTCTTCTGTTTTGACATCCGTACCTTGGAGAAGATCGTATTTGTCCAGGTCATCTTCAATGGCAAGAAAGCAGGTGTCTGCATTGATGAGGATGCCAGGAATTTGTGATGTGACAGAGATGTCGCCAAAAGAGTTGATCGCGTATTCCATGCCTCTTTCATTGCCGGCAATGATCATGAGCTGGAAGTCGCCGGAGAGAGCGTCTGGTACGCGATAGGTGATTTTCTTGTGGATGGTTTGATTTGTGGCAACGGATGTGACGTCTTTGTCATAGGCACGCTGATCCACGATCATGTATGTATTATCGGCAACCTTCTGACGCAACTCAATGATGTATTTGACTTGCGGCTGGACCGTGCCAGCGTTGTGGAGATCGAACTCTAGTGTGTACTCCCTGCCGTCGTGAGAAATCTCACTGTAATAGGCATTGTGGATGTTCACTTGTGCAATGACAGTAACCTGTGCTTCGGATCCTGCCTCGGTTTCTGCGGGCTCTTGTGCCACTGCGTGCAATCCGACTGCTGCAGCGCTGAGCACGACTGTGCAGAAGAATGCAAAAAGGTGTGTGCGCATAAATTTCTTTTTGTTTACTGATTATGGATTATGAATAACTTTGTAATAAGTATAGCACATCTTTCATTGTAGTGCATGGTGCGTGTGGATAACTTTACATAACATCACTACTGCAGTGTCTCTGCAAACACCACTGCCATATCCACCAAGCGATTGGCATAGCCCCACTCATTGTCATACCACGCCACAACCTTCACCATATTCCCTGCCACCACATTGGTTAGTTCAAGATCCACAACGCCGGAATGGCTGTCGCCGATAAAATCACTGGATACCAATGGCTCATCCGTCACGCCGAGGATGCCCTTCAACGCACCAGCCGACGCTGTGGTGAGCGCTTTATTCACCTCTGCCGCCGTCGTGTCATGCGTTGTGATCATCACAATATCGGAAATAGAGACATTCACCGTCGGAATACGCATGGACAGCCCGTCAAAATGATCCGCAAGCTCCGGAATTACCAACGCCGTGGCGGTTGCCGCGCCTGTGGTGGATGGAATAATGTTTTGTGCGGCAGCACGCGCGCGACGCAAATCCTTATCCGGTCCGTCAATCAATTTCTGTGTTGCTGTATAGGAATGCACCGTCGTCATCATGGCTTTTTCCACACCAAATGCTTCCTGCATCACTTTCATCACCAGCGCAATGCAGTTCGTCGTACATGATGCATTGGAAATAACACGCGTGGATTGCGCAGTAGGCTCTTTCACGCCGATCACATACGTCTCAATGTCGCCGCCTTTCACCGGCGCGCTGACGATCGCCCGCTTTGCGCCGGCATCAATGTGCGCATATGCTGCGCCATCTTTCTCAAAGCGACCTGTGCATTCCAACACCATCTCCACATCTTTCTCATGCCATGGCAATTTCATCGGATCCGGCTCAGCAATCACGGGATAGGCCACACCGTCAACGATCAGATTACTGTCATCATAGGACACCTCACCACCATAGCGACGAAATACCGTGTCATAGCGCAACAAGTGCGCCAATGTTTTGGTATCCGTCAAATCGTTGATGGCGACCACATCGCAGTCGTCGCGTTGCATCATCACGCGAAACGCAGCACGCCCAATCCGTCCGAAGCCATTGATGGCAATACGTGTTTTTTTCATAAGATCTGTTTTGTTATGGCAATTGTCTTTATACTGTATTATATCACAGTTTTTCCCATGTATGTTTTTAGGCTTCTCCGCCCGCAATCGTGTTTGCATCGCACGCCACGCGATGGGCAATACGTACACCAAGATCCGCGGCACAATCGCGGATGCCAAAGTTAATCGCCTGCTGCACATCCATATAGACGCCGTAGGATCGCGTCTCCACCACATACACCACGTCACACTCCAGCGCATAGGTGCCGAATTTTCTGAAATGTGCACGTTTACAGTGGACGTTGTCCATGGCGTCAATCATCTGCGTGATGCGCATGAGTAGCGCGCGGATCGCATCGTTGGGTGTAGCGTAGTCAATGCCGAAACTAAATGTCACCACGCGATTGCTGAGTTTTTTGAAGTTATGCACCGATGCAGACGTCAACGTCTGATTGGACACAATGATCTCTTCACCGTTGAGTGAACGGATACGCGTGGTCTTGATGCCGATCTTTCGCACCGTGCCAGTATCCTTACCAACGCGTATCATATCACCCACACGAAACGGGCGGTCAAAATAGATGGCAAACGATGAAAACAAATCGGACAAGAGTTCCCGCACGGCAAACGCAATAGCAATACCGCCGATACCGACACCGGCGATGAGCGACGTCACATTCACACCAACATTAGAGAGGATCATGAGAATACCAAAAAGCCACACGATGAAAATAATAATGCTCCCGAGGATGTGGGCGGCGTTTTTGGTGTGCAAGTCATCGCCGTCGTGACTAAAGCGCCGCGCGAAAAATTCCACAATGATTTGCAACGATCGTGTGATTTGAAAAATGACAATGAGAATGACGATGGCGTCAATGGTATTGCGAATGAAGGTGGACAGTGTCAATGTGCTGAGTGCAAAAAAGATGGCAAACACGATGTAGAGCTGCGGTCGAATAGATCGCACAAATGCTACTGTCACATCATCAACATCCGTCTTGGTCCGTTCGGCAAATTTCTGCCACTGACGTAAGAGGATGTGCTGCACCACAAAAAACACCGAGACAGCAATGACAAAATAGAGCAGGACATCACAGTACTGTGCAATGGTATTGCCGGCATAGACATGGTCCAAAATGGGTGAGGAAACAAATGAACGAATCATTCTGGGGTAGAGATGTCAAATGATAACACTTTTCATTATACCACACTTTGCGTCGTACTGCGCTGCATCTCATGCAGCAGTCGCAAATAGTATGCTACCTCGCGATCATTATGCGTCGGCGCAGCGATCGGCGTGTCCAAAAATGTGCCGGAAAGAATACTTCGCGCCATTGTCACGATCTCCTCTTTCAACAGACGCACGTCGTCATCTGTCACCGTAATCTGTTTGGTTTCATAGACACCGTTTTTGCGGCGCGGTTCAATAAAGACGATCTCTCCATAGGCAATAGGTGGATGTGTTGCCTGCGGATCGTTGTCCAGGAGGAGTTTGTAAAACCGGATCTGTCGTTCCAAGCCCTTGCGCCACAGAGGATTACTCTTATCGCTCCATGACGCTCCCGACTTATAGTCCGTCACCACGATGCGACCGTCGTCTGTTGGCGTGATTTTGTCAATCGCGCCCGTCAAGAGAATCTCCGTCCCATCATCCAGCGTAAACGGTACGCTGGTAATACGCTGCTCAACACTACTCGTCGGCACAAATGTCGCGACATGCTCCTTGTAATAGCCACGCAACACCTCCTCACCACGCGTTTCAAATTCCTTTCTATACAAGCGTGGTACACGCGCACGCCGCAATCGCTCATGAAACAGCGCCACCATCTCCTCTACGGATGGCGTCGCACCGGTATCCGTCACTGCGCGGGAAAACTGCTCCAATGTGCCATGTAAGACATTGCCAAAAAGCAGCGACTTTGACGGCGCCGTCGGCAAACGCACAATGGTGCGAAAAAAATACAGAAGCGGCGACAGAAAATAGTTATTCATCGCCGTAGCAGACAATGGTGTTGCAAGAAAGCGCTCGCGAATATAGTTGGGATCCACTAGTGACACCACGGGACGCAATCGCGGCGCAAAGTCACTGCGCGCATCGTTTTTCGGCGCTGTATCTGTAGTGACGATAGCGCTGTGCTCCACAAACATCGTTGGTAGCAGTGGCTTTCCATTGACGTCAAATTGCGCATGAGTGATTGTCACCGACCGGCGTGCGCGCGTTAGCGCCACATAGAACAGGCGTCGCTCGTCGTCGTCGTCACTCACCACCGTATTGATCGGGAGATCAAAAAAACGTTGCTCGCGCCGTCCACCCCACGTCCTGTGCGTGGCATGCGCAATGTACACATGGTCAAATTCCAACCCTTTTGCCGCATGCGCCGTCATAATCTGTACGCCGTCGTGATCCGCCGGCTCGCCGGTGGTAATGGCCACACCATACGCCTCACATGTGTCAAAATACGCCATCAGCTCCGTCAATTCGTACGCTGTATGTTGTTGCGCAAGCGCAATGATCACCTCCATCAACCGCGCAAAATCCTTAAACTGTGCCGCATGATCTCGCTGCGACGCCAACAGCTCCACACACGCCGACGCACGCGTCACGTGTTCCACAAACGCTGCCAACGGCATCGTTACCGACAGTGCCTTCAGTGCCACCAACTGTTGCGCAAACGTCGCAACATGCGCACCATCATCATGCATCTCCCGCACCATCCACGCAGAATCTGTGGCATACTCACACAGCGCCCGATCATCTTTTGCCATGCGCGCACGATTCAGAAAGACCAACACCTCGCGCATCGGCACCTGTGACAACGGCGTCAGCAGCGCCGCTGCAAAACGCTCATCGTCCATCGGCGCATCAATGGCATACAATAGTCGCACCAACGCACGCACCAACGGGTTGTCCAGCACGTTGTGTTTCTCTCCAAGCACATAGGGTATCTGCATCTTCTCACACATCTGCGCAAGCTCCCGCGCTTCATGGTTGCCACGACACAGAATGGCAATGTCACGCGGTACCGCGCCACGATCAATCGCCATGTGCACATCCTCCACAATGCCACGCACCTCGTCGCCATATGTGCGATACCGCAAAATACGCGCATGCCCATGCTCCGCCGTATACGCCGTCAGTGCATGATGCGCTGCGTTGGCACCGCCGCACGTGATCATCGCATGCGCCTCATCCAAAAGATCCTGCGTGGCACGATAGTTCGTTTCCAGATGAATGACTTTCGTTCCTGCAAAACGTTCCGTAACGTGATGAAAATTTTCCACACTCGCTCCCTGAAAGCGATAGATCGCCTGCTTGTCATCACCAACAGTGAAAATATTCGGCGCATCATCGCCATACGGCGACATCAACAGAAGATCCACCAAGCGATTCTGCCCGTCATTGGTGTCTTGATGCTCATCCACGAGGATGTACTGATATCGCTCGCGCAACAGTGCCGCAAAATCCTCATCGCGCTCCACCGCACGTACAGTCTCCACAATCATATCCGCAAAATCATACACCTTCTTGGCATGCAAGGCGTCTTGATATGCCGCATACACGCGCGCCACTTCGCGATTTTTTTCCACACCTTTCAGTGCATCTTTTCTCAGGTCCCCCTTCTTGCCACTCTTGCAATTACGCTGATAGTAGGACGCTGGATCCGCCATGATGGCGCTTTTCTGCCCCTCCACTCTTGCCGCAAATGCCTCCGGATCAATGCCCGCGCTTTTGATCTTCCCGATCGCCTCCGCAAGTTTACCGATATAATGTGTATCACTCCCAAACGTTTTGATCAGTGCAAAATCACCGTCACGCACAATGTCCGTGAGGATCGTCAATCGCTGCACGTCGTCAACCAAGCGCGCAAAAGCAATGTGCGGGAAGTAATCCGGATGATCCATGATCTGTCGCTCGCAAAAACTGTGAAATGTAAAGATATGGGCACGATAGGCATCTGCAGCGCCAATAAACGTCGCAAGACGCGCACGCATTGCTGCCTCGCCTGCTCGTGTGAATGTGAGTGCAAGAATGTTTTCCGGCCCAATACCGGCACCGGCATTTTTGAGGATAGTGGCAATACGCAATGTCAAAATTTGCGTCTTCCCCGTTCCCGGTCCCGCAATCACAACCACGGGTCCCTCAATGGTATCCACTGCCTCTTTTTGCGCAGCATTCAACCGTTGATATTGTACATCAAAATCCTGCATAGTATCACCACAACCAATCAATTACCGTACACCCGCATCCCTGATCGGACGATCGTCTTTCCGTTCGTATGGCGCACGCTGAAAAACACGCGGCAGCGTCATACCAAAATAACTCAACACGCCGACCAAGAGCGTCGTTGCCGCTGCCTCATCAATATTACCAATCAATGGAAGATGATCCGGCAGAAGTTCAAAAATACCAAAAGACGGATTGAGCAAATACACCACCGCCACTCCGCCAAGCACCATCATCATCACATCTTTTTTTGTACGCTCCATGCTCATGAAAAAACTATGGGCTGCACCCCATGAAACAGTGGCCGTGCTTACGCTGTACGCCAACGCCACGCAAGCCACGCAATTGACGCAGTAGCGGCAATTTCAATAACACTAAAGAATGCATAATATGCTGTCACGGATCCGACGGCAAGTGTTGCCGCCTGAGCAAGCGTCGTTATGCTACCAAAAATGATATTGCTGATGCGATTGATTTTATAGGGTGCTAACCGAGAGATCAGTGTCATTGCAATGGATATCTCCATAAACACTGCTGCGCCAAGCAAAAACAGCGGGGTCATGGCAACACCGTCCACAACACCGGAAAGGTATTGCTGCAATAACCGCGCATCCATAAGACCAGCAACATCACAGTACAAATAGTTCAACACGACAAAAATCCATATAGCTGAGAGTTTTGTACGCATTGAGATAGCATTGTGATACTGATTGTGCATAAAACACGTAGATAAAAAATAACGTGGACCCGAGGAGACTCGAACTCCTTACCTCAGCAATGCGAATGCTGCGCTCTACCAGATGAGCTACGGGCCCAAAACCTGCTTGCGCACCATGCATACAGCATAACACACTGCACCACAACTATACCATTACACCACCGTTTTGACAAAAACCGTATTCTACGACATAATCCAAGTGCATCCGCGCACACAAGGCACCCTGTCTTGGTAGCTCAATTGGATAGAGCACCTGGTTTCGGCCCAGGAGGTTAGGGGTTCAAGTCCTCTCCAAGACACAACACACACCACATCCCGCACACATAGCACACCACCATTAGTAGTGAAACATGCTATCGTAGAATTGCGGAGGATTGTCAAACTGCAAGCGACGCAACTCCACGGAGTCCTTTAAGTTGTCAAATGCCTCCCGCTTGAAGGACGTCTCTTCTTGTTTTGTCGTAATGTATTGCCGCAACTCCTCCTGTGCTACATCCTGCATGCGTACATACGTTTGCCAGAGATAGACAGCGACCAACGCAAGGGCAATAATCATTATACTTAACAAACTCATAAAAATCATCCGCCATCGACGCCCTACGGCGCGTGCAATACGATTGCTATACGCTCGCGCTGCACGGCGCGGATCCTGTGTTTTTTTCTTTGCACCAAATATCATAGAAAGTGACTACTGTTTGCAAATTACTGTGCTAAATAAAACGCCACATCCATTTCTGCACGCACCTGATCAATGGGCAATGGTGGTGCATCTTCCGGCAACAACTCTTTTGACGGCGCTTCTTTTGGCATGTCTTCCACGTTTTGCTTAAGAAAACGCACGCGCATAATATCCGCAAGATACGGCATATTTTCCACACGCGACATAAACGTCAGCACATGCCCATATGTCCCCGTCACCGACACCGTGACAAACATATAGTCCTGCGACGATGGCGCAATCACCGTTTTGTCTTGTTTCTTGGCAACCGTCGCGCCCTCTTGCGTATCTGCGTCCGAAGTGGCAGTGCGACTTTGTGGCACTTTACCTGCCACATCCTTCACCGCCAGCGTCACATCTTGATTGCCGCTATCCTTTGCCAATTGTTCAATGGTAGCGAAAAGACGCACTTTTTCTTCATCGGTATTGGGAAGAAGAATATCGGTAATGGTACGGTGCATATCCACATACTGCCGATCTTCACGCAATGCGGTAATAGCCTGCACATCATTCTGTGTCAACGCATAATCCATCTTATTTTGTTTGAGTGCAATCGCCTTTTCGCGAATCATTCCACTCAAGTGATATGCACCATACGCCAACAACACCACAGTAGCAGCAAGCACCGTGATCACGATGAGTGAGGAACGATAATTTTTGAAAAATGCACGCATAGAAAAAACCACAGCGATTAATGTAAACACACCGGATCAATGGTAAACGTCATGGTAAACATCAGATTGGTCGGCGCAGCAAGATCCGCCTCGGGGACATTCAGATTGGTGAAACACGGCTTCTCATTCCGCTGCACCGCGCGAAACTTGTCTTTTAGCGCTACCACATCCTCACGCCGCTGCGCTGTGGCGCGTATGGTAACAACATTATCCTGCGACGACAGATCCTCCACAGAGACACCATCTGCCATGGTCGTATTCATCACGTCAATGATGCGCGCCCATTGATAGTGACGCTTCACCATCGCCGCACGCGCCGTCACGTCCTTGTGTGTCGCCACAAACGTTTGCCGGATGTCGGTCACTTCTTGATAAGCAGACTCCTGCTTTGCCTGCTGCTGCTGTGTCGTCACCGTATTGGCATCACCGTACACAATGACATACATCGCCAACAGCGCAAGCACAAACACAATCATCACAGCAACGATGTACATTTCATTCTCAATGATAGTCCGCAACACTTTTTGCGTTGCAAGATGTTTTTTCTGTGCCGGAGGCAAGAGATTAAAATGGATGTTCATAGCAGTGTACTAAAAATCACATCATGTGTTTACTTGCCAAGCCGATGACCGTAGCGTATTGCACGGCCTCATCACGCGGAATCGGCGGCACATTGCGAAAATGCATATTGATCCACGGATCACCTTTTTCAATATTGTATTTCAAACGACGCGACAGATAAGAGACCAAACCGATCGTCTTTGCACCACCGCCACACATGATGATGCGGTCAATGGTCTGCGAATACCGCATGCGCGAAAGATAGAAATCAATAGACCTCTGCGCTTCCGTAGCGAAGTTTTCCACAACGGATTTTGTGGCTTGAAAAACGTGATCATCATTCAACACCGATCCAATGCCATACATCACTTTAATTTTTTCCGCCTCCTCGTGCGAAATGCTCAATGTCTGCTCAATCGTCTTGGTCAGCGACTCCGCAGACAGCGGAATGCTAGACGTAAAGACAGGAACATTGTCCACCGTAATCACAAAACTCGTCCCCTTGTCACCAATATCAATGATCATGGTTGTGATACCCTTTTCATCCGCCGGCAACAAACTGCCCGCTTGCGCAACGGACTCCACGTCAAAGCCATACGCTGTCAAACCGGCCGCCTGCAACACCTCAATAAAATCATCCACATACTTCTTTGCCACAGCAACAACAATGACATCTATTTGCCCCTCCTTTGCACTGAGCGGTTTGCGCAAAATCTGCCAATCATAGTAGACGTGATCAATTGGTAGCGGAATCACTGCTTCAATCTCCCACTTGATCGCCTCGGCAACCTCATCCTCTGGAATGCGCGGCATAGTGATGATGCGGAGAAACGACTTGGACTCTGGTAGTGAACACACGACGTTTTTGCACGACAGCTTTGCGCGCCGTCGCGCCGCATCAATCGCCTCAGCGACCTGCTTTCCATCCATGATCACACCATCCACCACAGTACCTGCAGGTAACTTGCCCGCAGCAAAACCAACCACCTCATCAAACGCACCGCGACGCGTCATTTGCAGCACTTTGATGGAGAGATCGCTGATATCCACGCCAAAGTACGTGGGTGCCGTATCAATAATTTTTTTCCCGAAAAATGACATTTGTGTTTTTACTTTTTTCTTGTCTCTTTATTATACTACAACATACCACTAACACAAACCTCTATACCCCCCCCCCGCTAGTCCAGCTCCGTCCACTGATCAATCACAATGGAGTCCCCCGTTGGAAAATACGGCGGCGCAATCATGATGAAATTGGGATCGTATTGCAAGGAACTCGTGCTCACCCCATCCAAAACGAATCCCTGCTTTGCAGCAACAGCGCCGTAAATATTTAATGCCGTCTTTGGAACACCTTCCGCAGATAACTTTCCCACAATGCCCTTCACCGCAAGGAGGGCACCATGAATATCAAGTGTGTTATTGAGCCCCATATTTGGGTCGTTTACAACGCGAATTGATCCCTCTGCCGCAATACCAAGTGCCGTGCGTTCCATACTTCCTGTGCCATACGTAAGATCTCCATTGATCCAAATACCCTCTTGTCTTGGCTCACCTTCACCTTCATGCATCGCGGAAATCGTAAGGAGTGTGCCTGCAGGGATCACGCCTTCTATCCATACATCATTTTTGATAAAAATCGCACTATACGGCAATAGTTTTAATGTTGGTGTTGCTTTTTCATTTTTATATTTCTCCTCAATAATTTTCGTCGGATCATTTTTGTCCAGCCGTGTTACAATGCGCACAGTAACTTCTCCATTTTCTTTAAAAACCAAATGGTATCCGAAATTCCCGGGACCCGCATCCAGATTATAATGCACCTTTGCTGCATCTGCAATTTGTGTAAAGTTTACAATCATCTTATTGAAGTCCTGTTTTGCGGCGGGAAAAGTTTTTGCGCCCAAAAAGACATTGCTGTTTTGTATGGTGTTTTTTTCATCGCTCCATGACGTCCACACACCCGGCCGTACTACGCCACCATACGTATAATTCGCAACACTTGCCGATGCACCGCCCGTCACCACGCCATCCATGAGCATGCCCTCATTACTATGCACCGATCCATTAAAAAATGCGCTCTTGTTTGTCACATTCAACGCCTGATCTGTCAGAAGCACAAATTCACTCCACGCTGGGCGTCGCATGCGCACGCGCACGCTACGACGAAGATGTGGTTCTTTGTATGTCCATCCCGTCGCCGTAATCCATGCCGCAGACGCCCCTTCCTGCGGAGGAATGACGCAAAGACGAAACCTCCCTACAGTGTTCGTACCATCGTAATCTTGCTCATATGCCTCATCCTCATCACATACACCATCGCTGTCGCGATCGGCGCCCCGTACATTTTCGGGGTTTTGCCAAAACGCACTCACAGCATCCGAGGGATTACCATCAATATGTTTGCCAAGATACCACCGGTAATAGTAAATACCCGCCTCCGCAAGATGCAGAGCCTCTTGTTGCGGCTCCGCACGGAAGCTCAATTGCATATGCGACACCGCAAAACGAATCAGTCCCACAAAAATCGTGGATGCAGCAGCAATCACAATCAGTGCGTACACCAATGTATTTCCCTTTGTTGTCATAAAATTTTTCTCTACTACAAATTATGTCGGTGTCTGTCCGAATGTGGAGAGATTGCGCAAAACCACATCCGATTCAATGCGCACGTTGTTTGGCTGCCGAATCTCATCCACGTTGACAAATAGCAGAATGTGCACACGCGTCACCTTGGATGGCGTCACCGGTTGCGGCAGCAGCGTATTGGTCACATCATAGTACGTCAGCGCAACCTCATCTGCTGGATTGTTGACCACAAAATCCGCAATGGTTGTCACGACTTCATCCGTATCAAAACGATATGTTGGCGGGAGAGTTGACTTGTCTAGCTGTGTCACGCCGCGCTTGAATGTGCGCGTTGTGGCATCCACAAAGTAGCGCACGCGCTCCGGATCATCATCCTCATCAATGTTTGCATAAAAGATCACCTCATCCGCCGCCGCCTTGGCAACGGCAAAATCGCCATTGCCGCCGCGCGTGGCACGGCGCAAGTCCTTCACTGTTCGGTCCACGCCGCGCGATGCAATCATTGTGGCATAACCCAACTCCATCGTGAAACGATTCTGATCCCAAATACGCACAAAAAACACTGTTAGTACCGTCATGGCAAATGACACGATACCGATGACCACAATCATCTCCACAAACGTCACGCCTTTTCTATAGATCCGTTGGTGCATATGCTGTTTATAATGCGACTATTATTTCTTGTAATCCATCCACCGTCACCTCTTCCGTTTTTTCCGCGAAGCCCTCCGCCGTAACCGTCACAGAATATTCCCCACCTTTCTTCAGCTGTACGACCTCGCATGCCTCCCCCTCACTATCATCCGCGGCATTTTTGACGGGGAAATAGGCCATTCCGTAACGATCCGCCGTACGCGTGTAATCATAGGCATCTGGTGACGCTGGATCGGTAGCAGCATCGTATACACGCACCGTTGCTCCTGCAAGCGACATAGGACTGTCCGGTGCCGTTTCTCCGTCGGTGACACGCACTAAAATCCCGTCATACGCTTTGTCAATCACAAAAAGTTCACTGGCAAACGTACCGGCAACTTCCGCTGTGAAAGGGTTGCTGTCGCGCACAATCGTCGCATCGCCCTGACACACACCGCAGCTGTCTTTTGCGCCGCACACCACACTATCTTGTTCCTTCCACAAGAGATAGTTTGCGTCGGTGAGTGTCCATTTATAGAGTCCCATACTGGCGGTATAGCCATACACATCCTCCACATCAAGATTGCCATCGGTATACGATGTTGCCGTAAGATGATCATTGACAAGCACCGGTACATTGCCCTCTGCTAAATATCCCAAAATACGTCCACCGGAAAAAGCAAAATGACGTCCTGCTAACGGGTCTCCCCACGCGTCCACAGCGGTAACCGTCACATGCGGATTTGAATTGACCGTAAAAGTTAGTGTCGTCATCAGGCCAATCACCACGGTGGGATGTGTATAGTACGGACGATATGCCGTTGCAGGATATGACGGCATTGTCTTGACGGTTTCATATCCTTCTTTTGCGACGCTTAGTGTATACACACCTGCGTCAAGATTGAGAAAAACCACCGTTCCCGCGTCCGAGGTGATGAGCGGTGTGGGATACCCCGCAACATTGCTGCCATTTTCTTTGGTAATTTTCACCAGAGCACCTACAATGGGTGCGCCTTGCGCATCCACAACATGTGCGGAAATGGCACCCTTGGTAATCATAGATTCATTGCCAAACGGCGGTACAAAATACGACGTCAGCGACACATGGCGCGCCGTATCGGACGGATTGCCAATCCCACTACCCCACGCAACCGTTACCGTCACTTTCTTGTAGTCATTGGGATTATCATCGACATCACCCTGTCCATCTTCCGGATCATCCACATAGCGAATATCAACCGCGGTTTCATGGCGGATGTTGTTTGTAGTCGTGATCGTTGTGTACGGCAAGCCATCACCGGCGGACAAACCGATGATGGCACCGTCCAAGGGACTTGTTGCGGGATCCAGTTTCAGGTTTTGGTATGGCGTATTGCGAAAAATTTCCATCTGCGCTGCCGCAAATTGTACCGACGCCGTGCGATACTTCGTCTCCAGCGCATGACGCATTGCCAATAAATACGTGCGATAGAATGCCATCACCGCAATCGTAATGATGGTAATAAGGACAAGACCCTCAATCAGGGTGAACCCGCGTGTATGGATCTGCCTACGTAACATAAATTGTCTCCTCCACTTTTTTTGTTTCATAAAATATTCTCACAAACGATACGCGACTCGCTCCCTTACTGTGACTCCCACAGGTCAATGACATAGGTATTACCTGTTGGAAACAGTGGCGGCGGATTATCCAAGAGGTGCGCATCAAAGATAATGTCACGATTCCTATAACCACTTGTCGTAGAACCACTTGCATTAACAAAGCCAAAGCCCATCCGCGCATTTGTGGCAATCGCACCATAAATAGTAATGTGATTCTTATAATCATCCGCCCAAAACATACGTCCCACGCGACCCCCTTGAGAAAGTAGTGCAGCATCAATTCTCAAGTCATTCTTACTATTTTGCATTATTTCGATATTTCCCTCCGCCATCAATCCAAGAACGCTGCCCCCCGTACGATCACTATAGATGAGATTATCACCTCCCAAAATAATCCGCGCATCATGAGCGGCGGCATTACTGGGACTCTCCACGGCAATAGTCAGTTTCGTGTTTTCTGGCAATTCGCCCTGCACCCACGTATCATCTTCAACATAAATCACACCTTCTTGAGGAATAGACATCGTAATTGCCCCGGACGGTGACAGCTCAAGAATATTGAAAGTATCCCGTTTTTTTTCATTTTCGCCTTTTTCATTTCTCCCATCCACCGTCTCTACTGTTTTCACCGTAGAAATTCTCATTTCATTGGCTGTTGGCTTTCCTAATTCAATCAATCGCCCCTTCTGCTGCGGACCGAAAGCAAGCCCAAGATGTTCCGCCTCCGTCTTAATAACGGCAAAATTACCCTTCACACTGCTGAAATCTTTTGTCGGAACGGGAAAATTCTTCCCCGCAACAAATACCGGGCTGTTAAAATTGCTGTTTTTTTCATTGGGCCACTTCGTCCACACCGCCTTGCACCACCACACGCCGGATGCCGGCCAGCACGCGTTGTCCGAATTGTAGCGCGGCGTGCCCACATCAGGATACCGATACTTTTCCAACGAACTGGACACGACATTTGACACCGTGCCGTCAAATTGAAAACCGCCATTGACGTGAATACGTCCGTTGATTTTTGTGCCATCACTCAAACGCATGTCCGCATTGGCAAGTACCGCATACTCACTCCATGATTCTTTGCGCAGACGCGCGCGTACCGTATGGACATGTTCGGTGCCACCAGACGACACAATCCCCTGCGCACTGATCCACAGGATCGTGGAATAGTGACTCGGCGGTGTAACACAAATGCGATATTTGCCATTATCACCATACGACGCAACATACGCCTCGCTGTCATCGCACACCCCATCGTTATTACTATCCACACCCAATGGATGGCTTTTCCAAAAAATCTCTTGCTGGATTGACGTCAAGCCTTCCAGCTGATGTGCCAAATACCAACGATAGAAGTAGACTCCCGCCTCCGCCACATGTAGCGCTTGCATATTCGGCTCCAAGGTGCGATCATAGCGCACATGTGATGTGACAAACTGAATAAAACCCGTGAACAATACGGCTGCGGCAGTGATCACGGCAAGGACATACAAAAGTGCCGAACCGCGTCGTAACAGTTGTCGTTTTTTATGGTTGCACCTTATCATAAATGGCGAGATTACGAACAACGGCAAAGGATTGAATATGGACGTGGTTTGGTGCGCGCACGGCATCCGGGTTCACATACAGCACAATTTTGACCATCCGAATGTGTGCCAGTGTCACTGGTAGTGTCAAAATGTTTTCCGCAACATCATCATAAGAGAACGCTTTACCATCCGTGCCGTAGTAGGTAAATGTTGCCTCTCCCAATGACTGATTGATGACGTGATCGGCGATACTGCGCACCGTGTCATCATCTTCAGCATACGTGATGATGCCGCCGGCATCAACCATCGGTTCCGTGACGCCACGCCACAACGTGCCATTCTCCAGAAAATAGTGTACGCGCTCCACCGTGCCGTCATCATCATAGTCATCATAAAAGTGTATACTGTCACTGTCGGCAGATGCAATGGCAAAAGAGCCATTTTGCGATGAGCGCGCACGGCGAATATGCTCCACAGCCTCATCAACACCGCGTTGCGCGATGAAAGAGGCGATCCCCGTTTCCAGTGTAAAGCGATGTATGGTCCACATCCGCACAAAAAACACCGACGAACCTAGAATAATAATACTAAAAATGGCAATTGTCACAATCATCTCCACAAATGTGACGCCGCGTCGTGTTGTCCGCAATCGCCGTATCATAATTTCTCCACTGTTATCGGCACCACCGTCAATGCATCAATGGTGATCTCCTGTGTGCTTTCACGATACCCGTCAGCGCGCACTGTGAGCGTATAGGTTGCACCGTTAGAAAAGGGTGTCGGTTCATCCGACACAATATATACACTTCCAGAAGTATCCGCGGTACGTTCAAGATCAATCATTTGATCGGCAGGACCGCCCTGCACGTGCACCATTGCGCCGCCAACTGGTCCATCAGCATCCGTAATCTTTACAAAAATGGCCTCATCGTCCGACGACAAGATTTTTGCCTCCACCGTTTGCGACGATCCTGGTGGCACGATGATGGTCACACTGCCATCATCCGCAATCATTTGATCAACGAACCACACATGATCCGTCACATCGGACGGTACGGTAAATGTGTATGCCCCGGGATCCGTACGATCCGTTGCCGTGACTGTACCGTCGCGATTTGTGTCTGTGCGTACAATGATTTTACCATTGGCATCCGCCGTCATTGTATTGTTTGTTTCATAGATCGGGTTACCCGCAACATCCGCCCCCACTTTGCGACCACCCGCCACGGCAAGCGTCGCGCCACCTACAGGATCTCCGATGTCATCCGTACACAGCACCGTCAGGTCCGCAACAGCATCGGTAATCATCGTCATCACAGTTCGCTGCCCCTGAATCACCGACTGATGCATATAGGTTGGTGTGTATAACTGTGCTGTGCCATCTTCTGTACGTATCGTTTGATACCCCTCCTTCCCTACGGTCACCTCATAGCAATTCTGACACGGCAGCGCACCAACATAAGGCACATGCCCCCTAGCGTCTGTGCGCATCGTCACAGTATGATTGCGTGTGAGATCGCGAATCGTAACGGGCATATCTCCAAGAGGCTGATTCGCACCATTCAACACATTAACATCCAGCACACCACCGTGCACATCCATCTCTATGCCTCCCGGCGGGACAAACTGTGACATGAGATTGACACGTTTTTGCGAGTAGAGTGGATCATGTACCGCGCGATCCGCCGAAACTGCAGCATCCATGCCCTCACCCCACACCACCGTAACACTGACGCGTTTATAATCTTCAAAAAGCAGATCATCCGGTGCAACACCGTCGCGCGGATCATCCACAAAAAAGACCGATGTGATCACACGATAGTGCACACCGTCAATCGCCACATGCTCATCCGGCACAATCAAGCCCACCGGCGACCCAGCAGTTGTCCCAATGTCATTATAGGGAATGTTTCGATACTGTTCCATGCGCTCATTTGCCGTTGCAACAGCACCCCGCAGCAAGCGAGAGTTGACCATATAGACGCTTGACGCAATAAAAACACGGTAAAACACACCCACCAAGAATCCAAAAATAAGAAGAGCGGCAAGTGCCTCAATCAACGTAAATCCACGGCAGCGGCGAAAAAATGCGCGACGATCGGAGTATGTGCGGAGCGAAACGGTTGTGCGCATAATCATTGTGCGATTACGAAATATTTTCCAACACACTATACATCGGCGTCAACATCGCAACGGCGAAAAATCCTACCGCACCACCGATCAAAATCATCAACACTGGCTCAATAATAGACGAGAGATTTTTGGTAATTTGATTGACCTCTTCCTCATAGAATTCCGCAAGTTTGCTCATCATATCCTCTGTCTTTCCTGTTTCCTCACCAACATTGATCATCTGCGATACAATAATAGGAAACACCTTCGGATACTGTGCAATCACCGTGGAGAGCGCCACACCTTTTTGAATTTGATCAGACGCGGCAAACACCGCTTCTTTGAAATACGTGTTGGACAACGTGTTGCCAACAATCGTCAACGAATCCACTACCGACACACCGCTGCGTAGCAGAGAGCTGTAGATGCGCGCAAACCGTGCCACATTGACCTTCATAACAATGTCTTTGAGCATCGGCGTTTTGATATTTACAAAACTCAGCGCCTGCTTACCAAGCTGCGTGTTCAAAAACGGCTTGATACCCATGGCAAGAATGGCAAAGACCACGCCAATTAGAATACCATGTTGTCGAAAGGCATCACTTAATTTGATCACAAACTTTGTCGTTGCGGGAAGATCCACCTCCATGTCCGCAAAAA
>CAYRUU010000017.1:17433-20443 GCA_964427825.1 uncultured Micavibrio sp. | reverse complement strand
TCTCAAATAGGAATATAGAATTTCTACGATTTGGTATTGTATCCGGATGGGAAAGACGTGAGAATCCTCGGACTGATGCATCGACAACAGGGTTCGCGCTATGGGCGGGCCTTTTTGTTTTGTGACTGGTAGGGTTAGCCACTTTTTGGTTCGCAAGAAAGAAATGGTTTACGTCAGGGGGCGTGAGTCAATAAGGGAAGACTTTCCACTGCGTTGTCTCTGTTCACTTCAGTCGGAATGATATGGATGTAGTGTGCTTTCTTTTGTCGTATAAGCAAAAGTGTGGCGGATGTGCTATACTGTATATGGAGTAAGCGGTAACGATATACAGTGACAATATTGTTTATGAATCATGATCAAACAATGACCATTGTGGCGATGTGTGGGAGCTTGCGTCAGAAGTCAACCAACAGGGGAATGTTACGCTATGCGCAGGAGCATGCGCCTGCTGGCATGCGCATTGTGATGGCGGATGTGGCAGATCTGCCGTTTTACAACGAGGATATCACGCAAAAACCGGCAGCGGTGGAAAAACTTTTTACACAGATGAAAGAGGCGGACGGCTTTCTGTTTGCTGCGACGGAATACAACTACTCTCTGGCACCGGCGCTCAAAAATGCGCTGGACTGGGCATCGCGCGAGCCGGATAATTATTTGCTTTCCAAAAAGCCTGCGGCAATCATGGGTGCGGGTGGTGGCATGGGCAGTTCGCGTGCGCAATATCACTTGCGACAGATGGCAGTGTACTTAAATCTGTATGTAT
Source organism: uncultured Micavibrio sp. (assembly GCA_964427825.1). Lineage (GTDB taxonomy): Bacteria > Patescibacteriota > Minisyncoccia > Moranbacterales. Next base: position 19,680 of record CAYRUU010000017.1, on the reverse strand, counting down.
TGCCGCAGCCGGAGGTGTTTGCCAATGCGTTTTCCGAAGATTTTGACGAGGAGGGCAATGTGGTTGGCACAAAAGTGCAGGAAAGGATCGTACAGCAACTTGTCGCTTTTGACGAGTGGGCGAGGTTGATAAAATAAGACGTTCTGGTAGGATGGATGTGTGGGCATATGTAACACAAAGACAATGACTCTCCAAATCAAGCGTATTTATGACGAGCCGAAGAAACAGGACGGTGTGAGGATTTTGGTGGATCGGCTGTGGCCGCGGGGTGTCACCAAGGAGCGTGCCGCTGTGAAGCATTGGCTTAAAGATGTGGCACCATCGCCGGCGTTGCGTACGTGGTTCGGGCATGATCCGAAACGTTTTGAGAGCTTTGGTGCGAAGTATGTCAAGGAGCTTGCACACAATGACGCTGTTGACGAACTGCGCGACATCATTGCCAAACACAAGACAGTTACATTACTCTACGCGGCAAAGGATCCGCACATCAATCACGCCATCCTTCTCCAAAAATTTCTCTCTAAAAAGTAACATTGAAAATACTATGCAGCAAGATATTTTGATCCTCAAAGAAGCTATTACCTATCAGCAAGGCGCTGTCGTGAGCAGGGAGGTTCTCAAAAATGCAGCGGGGACGGTGACATTGTTCGCCTTTGACAAGGGGCAGGGGCTGAGTGAACACACAGCGCCATTCACTGCGCTGGTGCAGGTTATTGAAGGTGTCGCCACGGTGTCTATTGATGGTGAAGCGCACACGGTGCGCGAAGGCGGTATGATTGAACTGCCCGCCAATCACCCGCACGCTCTGGATGCACCGGAGCAATTTAAGATGCTGCTGACCATGATACGCGCTACCGAGGAGAGCGACAAATGATCAATGAGTGCACGACATATTATGGGATGTTTGTTGCCTGGTGCTCCGGTGGCGCGATAAGGCATGCTGGATAGGAGTATTTTTTGTGATGTGGTATGGTAATACACAAAAAAAATGGCATAGTGACATTTCTTGCGTTCTTCATATTTCTGTCGTTAGGTGTGTGGCACACATGTGTTGCTGCGCCAACAATTGCGCCCGTGACGGTCGTGACGACACCAGCGACCGATATGACACCGAAATTTGTCTTCTCTTCCACGGAAGCTGGCACTATCGTCTATGGGGGCAGCTGTGCAAGTACGACGACAGCAGCTGTTTCCGGTACCAATACAATCATCTTTCATCTCTATGTTGCCAATACTAATCGGGATTGTGCGACGAGTTTCAATGGACTGCCACCGGGAACATACACCGATTGCACGATTGCCGTTAAAAATGTCAATGGCGAATTGTCAAATATGTTGTCGGTCAATCCTTTTGTCATTACCGATGACGATAGAACACCGCCCGCGCTGACATTTTCTGACAATGTTGCACAAGGTCCCGTGGCGTTCGATAGGATTAGTGTTGCATGGGATGATGCTACGATAAAAAAATGGACATATCGTCCCGATCGCAATTGTGCCATTGATGCCGCATCTTATACATTTACCGACGCGGACAGCATGGATCAATCTACCGGAGAGCGCAACGGATCATATATCTGCGTATATGCGGAAGATGCCTCCGGGCATAAAATGACAATGGTGTCAGCACATGCCATTAACATCACCCAAGACACCACACCACCCAACCTTACATTCACGGACGATGTCGAACAGGGTCCCGTCATGTCAGACAATGTCGTCGCAGCATGGGATGACGCTACAGTAAAAAAGTGGATGTACAATGGTGACAGCCACTGTCCCGCCGATGGTGCAAACTACACACGACCTGACACGGAAAGCATGCATCAAACCACAGAAGAACACAACGGATCCTTTATCTGCCTCTATGGGCAAGATGCCGCAGGGAATACGGCAACGAAAGCATCGGCATATCCCATCAACATTGATCGAACAAAACCAGTCCTCACACAAGTCACAGCCGTTCCATCTCCCACAACGGACTCCACACCGGACTACACGTTCCACACCACGGAAGCCGGAGCCATCACCTATACGGGCGCGTGCACATCCGCAACGACAACAGCAACACAAGGCAACAACACCATCACCTTTGCTACACTAGCACCGGGCACATACACGAATTGTACGATCACTGTAACAGATCGTGCGGGTAATGCTGCAACGGCGTTGGTGGTGCGAGAATTTATTATCATCACCCAAGACACCACACCACCCAACCTTACATTCACGGACGATGTCGAACAG
>CAYRUU010000017.1:0-17333 GCA_964427825.1 uncultured Micavibrio sp. | reverse complement strand
AACAGATCGTGCGGGTAATGCTGCAACGGCGTTGGTGGTGCGAGAATTTATTATCCGTAAACAACATCCCGTATATCGCTTCTTTTCACAGGAATATCACACACACTTCTACACTATCAGTGAAGCGGAAAAAGATTACATTATCGCGTCGTATGCACCAAGTGTGTGGAATTATGAAGGCATTGCCTATCAAGCAATGAATGTACCGGATGCCGACGTGACACAGCCCCTTTATCGTTTTTGGTCACAAACAAACAGAAAACATTTCTATACCGCCGATGCGTATGAGAAAGAGCATCTTATTAATGGAGCATATCCTGAGGCGCAATTTGTCTACGAGGGTATTGCGTGGTATACCAATGTATCTCAAACGACAGCAACGAGACCGCTGTACCGCTTTTATTCGCCAGTCTATCGTGCGCATTTCTATACCATCTCGGAAGAAGAGAGGGATGTGGTCATTGAGCGATACGCACCCATCATATGGACCTATGAGGGTGTCGCATGGTACGCCCTTAAGTAAGATGTGCAGTGTCCGGAATGGAAAACGTAGTTTTAACGATTGATAAAAATCATATTGACACTGCGTGGCGCAATGGTGGTGTTTTGCAAATTGGCGATGGTATGCTGTTGCGCTGCAGTGTTGCCTTCTTGCAGGGTCTGCATTGTTGCAGTGGTAACGGATCCAAACATCGCGGTCTGTAATTGTATGTTGGCGGTGATGGTGCGCGGTGCAACGTTGGTGACAAGAATGACCATACGGTCCTTTGCGGCATTTGTCATACTTGTGACCATCAGATCGCCGTGGGGAGCAGTGTTTGTGAGAATATTTTCCAGTTTATGATCCAAAATCATTTTATAGGCATAGTAGACGGGTTTTGGCGCGACTTTTGCATTGGCAAGATCTGTCTCGCCGTCAACGATGGAATACAGTCCTTTAGGGTGTAGGTTGACTTGATCGGTGGACATAAACCACCCAAGCGCATGGAGCTTTCCCGTATTGGCGGCGTTGGAAAACATGGAGGACATCCAAAGAGAGGTAAAAAAGGTATCTTGGTCATAGGGAGATGTTGATGTACCGGAGGAAACGTTTGTTTGTGGGATGGCGAGAAGAGGTGTTGTGCCATTGATAGTGGGAAAGCGTGAGGCGGCATAGTTGACGACATCCGTATAGTAGTCTGTACGAAGAATGTCGCGGTGCATCCATTCATGCCATGCAATCATTGGGGGTTGTTGCGGATGCGCGGGTACGAGGTTGTTTGTAATAAGGGAAGCGAGCCAGTCAGCACCAATTTGTGTGGCATTATTGGAGAGGAAAGGTCCGTTCATGAAAAAGGATGACTCTGGTGCCATCAGTGGCAGTTGTAGTGTCGGATCGGCGTTGCGATAGACATCAATCAATGGTGTGTAGTTGTTGGTATGGTCGGTGAGAGAGAAGCGGAGATTGGGTTCATCATAGGCAGAAATGAACATTTTTTCAGGATGATTTTTGTTGGTGATGCCGGAACGCAGACGTTGCAAGCCGGTGAGAAAGTTCTGTGTGGATAATACTGTTGTGCCTGTTGGTGGAGAAAGGATGATGTACTCCTCTTGCGGACCATGTGATGCGGCGTCTGCGCGTTGCGGTGGCACGGCAGTGGCAGTGCGACTTGGTGTAAAGTAGTAGTGTAGCATTTCGGGATTGAGATTTTGAATCATCTCTTCGTAGGCTGTGCTGAAAATAATGGATTCTACAGCAACGCCCAGAAGTGGTGTTGCGCCTGCAATGGTATCAGATACGGTAATGGTTGTCGCTGCGGAGAGAAATTCCGGCGTAAAGAGATTGTCTGGCCTGTAGGCAAAGAGGTTGGGAATACAGTCAAGCCAAAAAGCGGCTTTTCCAGAATCTGTAAAAACCACCTCCCATGTTCCGCTTTCAAAATTGACGTCGCGGAAGAGGAGTTTGGAGTGGTGTTTTGTCGCATAGTGTAGCGTACTGTCTGGTGTGAAGAAGTAGCGCTTTCCTGATGGTGAGACAATAACATAGTTATTACTTCCCCCGGCGGCTTCATAGCGTGCGTTGAATGTAAAGGACGTGACATTGTCGGGGACGTTGAAATAGAGACTGATATTTGATGCTGGAAGGTTGAGTGACGTGTGGACTTTGGCGGGTTCAAATACTGACGGTGTTGTAGTGGTTGGCGGTAGAAGGGCAGTCTCTCTGAAACTGTATCCCGTGACCTCAAAACGATAGTCGCCGGAGCCTTTTGACGCAGTGAGCGTGTCTTTGCGTGTTGCTAAGTTGTCGGTTGGCAGCAAGATGATCTTGGAAAGCATTTCACCGTTGGGCGCTTGAAAATACAGGCGATCTTGCGATCCTTCGTATGCCCACACGTTGCTATAGGATGTAGTGGCTTTTTGGTTTGTCATCATGCGCATATAGACGACACCGTCACGCAAGCCATACCAGCGATCCATATTGACGGCGTGAGACGTGGGTATGACACAACACAAAATCCCAAGTAGTGCCATTGCACTGATTACTAGGAGACGTGGTGGAGTAATAGTGTATAAACGCGTGTTCATGACAAAATATTTACAAGGGCTATATTGAGTATAACACTTATGGACAGCGAGACAAGGATGGCGGTGATGGGGTGTTTTGCATAAAACAGACAATACCCGTATGATGAAAGGAACAATATCTTTATCTTTTGTATGGCGCAACAATCATTACAGGCGACACAAATGCAACGCGGAGAGAAGCGTCTTTTATTGTTGTTGGATAGTAATGCCATTGTGCATCGCGCATTTCATGCCCTACCCCCACTCACCACGGCGGATGGCGTGCAAACCAACGCTGTGTATGGCTTTACGTCCACACTATTTTCCGTTTTGGAGCGGTTTCAGCCGACACATGTGATTGCGGCGTTTGATCCGCCGGGTCCGACATTTCGCAAAGATCTCTATACGGACTATAAAGCGACGCGCAAGGAGACGCCGGAAGACTTGGTGCCGCAGTTTGCATTGGTGAAAGAGGTGGTGGATGCGCTGGGGATTGTGCGGATGGAGCAGAAAGGGTTTGAAGCGGATGACGTGATCGGTACGGTGGCGAAGCGGGCAGCAGGTGAGGGGTATGATGTGGTGATTGTAACGGGTGACAAAGATACATTGCAGTTGGTGGATGAACATATTACAGTGTTTACCATGTCGCGCGGCATCCATGACATGATCTTGTACGATACGGCGATGGTGCAAGACAAGACGGGGCTTCTGCCAACACAGATGACCGACTACAAAGGCTTGCGTGGAGACAGTAGTGACAACATTCCTGGCGTGAAGGGCGTGGGAGAGAAAACGGCGGTAGCGCTGCTGACGGCGTATCGAGATTTGGATGGCGTGTATGCGCATGTGGATGATGTGGCGACGGGCGTGCGTGCCAAGCTGAAGCGTGACAAAGAACAAGCCTACCTCTCCAAGGAATTAGGCACCATCAAAACGGACGTGCCGCTGGGCGCAGTGGACTTTACTGCGGCGCAAACGGAGCGTATGACGCTTGCCGCAGCACGTGCCATGTTTCAACGCTTGCACTTCACAAGTCTACTCAAGCGACTGCCGAAGGAAGGTGCCACACAGGATATTGCGGCGGCGCAGGAGGCGACGTCGCAGTACACGCTTGTTGCTGCGGCGGATGTGGCGCGTGTTTTGCGCGACGCTGCACGAGCGCGACAGGTGATGACGGTGGACGCGCAGGGCGGTATTGTGCACGGTATTGCACTTGCAGCGGCGGATGATGGTATGCAGGTGCCATTATATGTGCCACACACAGCGGAAACGCACACGGGCATTGCGGCGTATTGTGCCGATGTACATGCGCCCAAAGTATGCTTTGACGCAAAGAGTGTGATGCATGCTATGGAGCGCGCGGATTGTGTGTTGCGTGGTGTGGTAGACGACGTGATGCTTGCGGCATATGTGGTACAAAAGACACAGCGGTTTGATTTTGCGTCACTGCTTTTTGCGGTGACAGGTCGCATGGCAGAAAAAGATGCGAACGACAAACAAATGGCGCTTGCGCTGCGTGATGATACAGCAGTGCAGGTTGCAGCGTGCGCGATGGCGCGCGATGTGCGTGAACTGGCGGCGTATTTTCGTGCGGCGGTGGATACGACGGTGGCGACGCAAACGGATGATGCGAACGTGCGGCGCATTTTGGATGACGTGGAGTTGCCGTTGGTGCCGATTTTGTATGCCATGGAACACGCCGGCGTGGCGATTGATAAGGGGCGCTTTGGCGAGATTGCGGAGGCGATTGACGAAGAAATTGCGCAATTGACGGACGTTATCACAGCACATGCTGGCAGCGCGTTCAATATCAATTCCACGCAGCAGTTGGCCCATGTCTTGTTTGACGTGTTGCATATTCCTACGGATGGCATCAAGAAAAATAAAACAGGGTACTCCACGGCATCGGATGAACTGATGAAAATTCGCGACGCACATCCCATTGTGGAAGCGGTGGAACGGTATCGCGAACTGTTCAAGCTCAAAACGACGTATGCCGATGTGTTGCCGCGGTTGGCAGACGATGGCGGGCGCATCCACACGACATTCAATCAAGCCGTGACAACGACGGGGCGACTGTCGTCATCGGATCCTAATTTGCAAAACATCCCAACACGCACACCGGACGGACGGCGGTTGCGCGAGGGATTTGTGGCGCGCGAAGGCACGGTGCTGGTGAGTGCGGATTATTCGCAGATTGATTTGCGGTGCGTGGCGCATGTGAGCGGTGATGCGGAACTCCTCCAAGCGTTTCACGACGGTGCGGACATTCACACCTATACGGCGGCGCGTGTATTGGGTAAAAAGAGCGAGGCAATCACCAAGGAGGAACGACGCAGTGCCAAAGAATTAAATTTCGGTTTGATCTATGGTATGGGACGTTATGGCTTTGCGCGTGCGGCGGGGATTGATACCAAGGAAGCGGAGGTTTTTATTGCCGCCTATTTTGAGCGGTTTGTCGGTGTGAAAAAATACATTGATGACACGAAAAAGGCGGCACGTGCCAATGGTTATGTGGAGACGCTTTTGGGACGGCGACGCTATGTGCCGGAAATTGCATCCAAAAATTTTCAACTGCGTGCGGCAGGTGAGCGCATGGCAATCAATATGCCCATCCAAGGGCTTGCGGCGGATATCATGAAGCTGGCGATGATTGCGGCGGATGATGCGGTGCGCGCAACGTGGAATGATGACGATGCGCGCGCTGTGTTGCAAGTGCACGACGAGATCATTTTTGAAGTAACAGAATCGCTTGCCGAAGAGTTTGCCGCACGCATTGCGATCGTCATGGAAAACGTCTACACATTGCGTATCCCATTGGTGGTGGAAACGGCGATCGGCACACGGTGGAGTGAGTTGTGATCCACGTTGCTTTGGAAGAAAAGCAGTGATGATTTTGGCTGGTGTGTTTGACATGGGCGGGTTTTTGATTGATGCCGAGCCGTTGTGGAAAGAAGTGGAGCTACGCATACACCTCATATTGCACATTTGACATTTCGTGATACACTAAATCACGTATCGGAGTAAGTTTTTAACGTAACAACCTACACATATGAAGACATTTATCAAGACGCTGCAGAGGAAGCATTGGATTGCTATTGGGTGTTGTCTTGTCATTTTATTTGCTGCTGTTGGTTGGGGATGCAAGAAAAAAACGCAAGATCGTGTGACGCAGGAAGAGGATGTCGCGCAGGGTGAGGCGATTGTGCCATACACAACGCCTGCCGACGCTAGTCCAATTACGGGACAGTCCTGTGCGAACTATGACAAACGTCCGTTTGCGGTGATGTATAGCGGTGACGTGGAAACGCGCCCGTATTTTTCCAATATTTCCAAGGCGGATATGGTGGTGGAGATGCCACACCGCGCCATCCATGATGGGACGCGCGTGATGGGTGTGTTTGGGTGTAACGCGCCGGATCAGATCGGACCGATGCGTTCTGCGCGCGTGGACTTTATGAATGTGGCAAATTCCGTGGATGCGGTGTTTGTGTTGTGGGGTGGGGATAGTGTGACAAAGAATTTATTGAACGCCAAGGTGATGGACAGCCTCACATGCGCGGATGGTGGACCGGTTGCTGGCGGTGGCGCGTGCTATCGCAAGAACACGACGGAGGTGCCGCTGGCGCTGGAAGATCGTGCCTTTACCTCCATGCCCGAACTCATTAAAGAGGCAGCGACGCGCGGTTATGCCAACGTCAATACGTTTAAGGGATTCTTGCATCAGGGTGATGTGCCGGTGGCACAGCGACCGGCATATGGCAAATTGACCGTCGGCTTTGACAAGCCGTTCCGCGTGCACTATGAATACAATCCACAGACGAACTCCTACGATCGTCTGTTCAATAACAAAGAAGAATACGACTTTGTCACAAAGGATCGCGTGTCACCAAAGAATGTTGTCGTGATTGAAACGAAGAAGGACGCATTCTATCTTTCCACGGACTTTGTCGGACAGGGATTGCGCAATCCGTGGGATGGCGTGGACGAGACGCACAAGAGGAATGACAACGGGCAGTATCCAAACTTCCAGTTGGGTGACCCGTGGTTTGATACCACGTTTGAGGGTGAAGCGAAATTCTACATGAATGGCAAGGAAATCCTTGGATCATGGAAAAAAGACAAAGGTGACAAACAGCCATTCCAATTCTATGACGCACATGGTAAAGATCTTCACTTTGTCCCAGGACAGATTTGGATTGAGGTTGTGGCGAATGGTAAGACGGTGAAATGGGATGAAGGAACGGACGCCGATCGCGAGGCAGAAAAGATGGAACGCGAGCAGGAGTTGAAACAACCACAAGCCGCTGCGCCGCAAGGTGGCTAACACTCATGCAATTATGCACAAGCACCAAACCCGTTTTCCGATGTGGTATAATAATCTGGGGAAGACGGGTTTTGTGTTATATGCAGAAAAGTGACGCCTATGATTTTTTTGTATTACGGCGAGGAAACATTTCAAACAGCATGCGCGGTGCGTGCGCAGAAAGCGGCGCATCCGACGCACGATGAGACGGTCGTGTATGATTGCACCGAACAGTATGATCTTTCAGGTGTTTTGTCTATACTGCGAGCACAGAGTCTTTTTACATCGCATCGCATTATTGTGATTGTGGATTTTTTCACACATGCGTCGGCAGCGGATCAGAAGGAGATGATCGCTGCGCTGGAGCGACCGACAGAGGATGTGATCATCTTTACGGAAGGGAAGGCGCCACGCAAAAATGCGCCACTGTTTACGTGGCTTGTAAACAATGGTACGGCGGTGCAACACACACTGCCGAGTGGCGCGGCGCTGGATCGCTGGGTGCGTGGGCGCGCACAGCATCACGGATTACGTTGTGACGCACCGGCGGTACGCGCGCTTGCTCTGGCTGCTGGTGATGATTTGTGGCGTTTGGATAATGAGATTATAAAACTGGCGACATATACGTATGGCAGGGCGTGTACTGTGACGGATGTGGAGCGCCTTGTACGCGATGCGATTGCGTCAAATATGTTTGCCACCATTGAGGCGCTATGCACCAACGATCGCGCCGCGGCGCTGCGGCTGCTGCACACGCAGCAAGCAGCGGGCGACAAAGACGGACATATTTTCGCCATGTATGCCTATCAGATACGTATCCTGTTGCGCGTGGCGAGCGCTGTGGAGCAGGATGGAGTACTGCAATCCGTAGTGATTGCGCGCCTTTTGAAAATACATCCGTTTGTTGCACAAAAGGCAATAGCGATTGTGCAGCGCTTTCCACTTACGCGTCTCAGAGCTGTGCATCATATGCTTGCGACGTTTGATCGCGATGTCAAAGTGGGCAAGCGCGATGCCGCAAGTGCTTTGGATCTCTTGGTGGTGAAAGCGTAACATGCAACGCGCAGCCCACACAAAAACGCCGCACATGACGCGCGGCGTTTAGGAAAAAGGTGTGACGCCTATTTCTTTTTGGCGGCAACGACTCTCTTGCTGAGGCGAGACTTTTTGCGTGCAGCGGTGTTTTTGGTAAGTACGTTTTTTTGTACGGCCTTGTCAAGCATTTTCTGAGAAAGGGTAAAGTACGTGTCCATCTCCTTTGTGTTATTTGCCTGAATCGCTTTTTCCAAGTTTTTGACTGCTGCGCGATAGTCGCCGCGGGTTTTCTTATTTGCCGCGGTCTTTTTTGCCGTGACGCGCATGTACTTTTTTGCGGAATCTTTAATGGGCATAGAGATTGTATGTGGTTAGTGATACGTTACTACTGTGAGCATTGCGGCAAAGAACGGAACTGAGAAATCCGCCACGTGTACCGTTTTTCCTTTATACCATATGCCACGAGAAAAAGCAATGCTTGTCGCGCCACGCACGGCATAGTATGATGGATGTGTAACAGTGTAGAATATGAGAGGATATGATTGGATTTTTACAGGGTGTGGTGATTGCCAAAATCGGTGGCACGATGATTCTTGATGTGCGTGGCGTGGGTTATCGCATCGCAGTGACGGAAACGACACTAGAGCGATGTGAAGGTGCAGCGGCACTGCATATCTACACGCATGTGCGCGAACAAGAAATCACATTGTACGGGTTTGCGTCACAGACAGAGCAGGAGATGTTTGAACTCTTGATCAGTGTGCCGAGCATTGGTCCGAAGGCGGCGATGAACATTCTGAACATTGCGGATGTGCCGACGTTGCAAACGGCGATTGCGCGTGAAGATACAACTATTCTCACGAGTGTGTCTGGCATTGGTACCAAAACGGCGAAGAAAATTGTCACGACGTTGGCAGGCAAGGTTGTGGCGCCGGCGGCGGAGGTGACGCGCGATGCGAGTATGCATGCCGATGCGATTGAAGCGTTGCGATCCATGGGATACAGTGTGGCAGAGGCGCGTATTGCCGTTGAGAGTGTGGATAAGGACGTGGCGGATGTCGGCGAGTGCGTGCGGCGTGCGTTGAAAAATTTAGGACGTAAATAGGCAAGACTATGGCGGATACGGATACAGTGCGACGTGGTGTGTTGTATGTTGTGGCAACGCCCATTGGCAACTTGGGTGATGTGACAATACGCGCGTTGGAAACGCTGCGCACAGTGGCGTTGATCGCGTGCGAGGATACACGCGTGACGGCGAAACTCTTGCAACACTATGCCATCACAACACCGAAAGTGGCGTGCCATCACCACACATCGGAGAGCGTGTTGCAAAAAATTGTAGATCGTCTGGTTGACGGCGATGCCGTTGCTGTGGTGAGTGATGCAGGGACGCCAGGGGTCAGTGATCCCGGCAACAAGCTTGTGGCGCGTGCTATTGCCGCGGGCATTTCCGTGGTGCCTGTGCCGGGTGCAACGGCATTGGGGGCACTGGTATCGGTGGCGGGTTATGACATGCAAAAGTTTTGCTTCGTGGGGTATCCACCACACAAGAAAGGGCGACAAACATTTTTTCGCGATGTGGCGGCGGCGCAAACGCCTGTTGTGTACTATGACAGCGTGCACCGCGTTGTGAAAAATATGGCGCTGTTGGCACAAATGCGTCCAGCGGCGCAAGTGGTTGTGGGGCGCGAGCTGACAAAGATGCACGAACAAATTGTGCGTGGATCGGCGGAAGAGGTTATGGCGTTTTTTATGGAACATGCTGAGAAGGTGCGTGGGGAGTTTGTGATTGTCGTTTTGCCGGTGCGCAAAGAAAAGCCGCATCCCGATGAAGAGGACGCGGCGAATGGTCGTGTGCGCGCAAACGACTAGCGACGATTGACGAGCGCAATGACGGTTGTGGTGAACAGGAGGATGCATCCGGTGATCACCAAGCCGAACCATGTGCCGATACCGCTTGCTGCACCAAGCCACAGGGCAAACCCCACAGCAAGAAATCCCAAACCAAACAGTGTGCACAGGACAATCACTAGCGTCACCACGGCAGCACGAATTGCCGTCTCAATGGCACGGTCCACTTTTTCGGAAATACGTTCACGCGCCATGGCGATGAGCGACCCGCTGAATTCGGTGAGTGCCGCCATCAGTGGGGATTTATCGTTGTCAGCGACGTCTTTGGACATAGAATATTGTGTTAAAAATTACCCATAATCTCATTATAGCACACCTCGCAAGATGACGTGTGTGCAAGCGGGAAAATGGTTGTCAATCTCGGAGAAACGCGGTATACTAGAAGAGACCCGCAGATACGGGATTTAAAAGGAAAAGACAACATATTATGACACTGCGGTCGTACCTTTGGGGATTGCGGCTCGGAACACTGATGAGCCTTGTGGCGCTGTGTTCCGTAGTTTTTTTGACGGATCCACGTGACATTGATTGGCTTGCTTTTGTGCTGTTCTACCTCACGTTTTTTCTGACGGCATCTGGTATGGGTATCCTCTTTCTCACGTGGCTGTGGCGTCGCACAACAAAAGATGTGACCACACTGGGCGAGATCGGTATGGCAATTCGGCAGGGTGTGCTTCTTGGCGTGTTTGTCACGGTGCTGGCGGGCATGCAGCAGGTGCGCATTTTGGTGTGGTGGGATGCACTACTGGTGCTTGGTGCGGTACTCCTGATTGAGCTGTTTTTTCTCACGCGGTAGGCAATCATGCGCGAAGTGATGATGTTTAATAGGGTTGATGGATTACATAATCATATGGCAACGACAAAGAAAGGACAACAGGGCTACGGTGCGGCATCCATTCAGGTGCTGGAGGGACTGGAGCCGGTGCGCAAACGCCCGGGAATGTATATTGGTGGTACGGGTATGGAAGGGCTGCATCACATGATTTGGGAAGTGGTGGACAACTGTATTGATGAGGCGATGGCGGGTTTTGCAACGCACTGCAGCGTGCGCATTCTCCCGGGCAACGTGTTGGAAGTGACGGATGATGGCCGTGGTATTCCGGTGGATATTCATCCCAAGACCAAAAGATCCACACTGGAAACAGTCTTGACGGTTTTGCATGCTGGCGGAAAGTTTGGTGGGGAACAAAGTGGCTACAAAGTATCCGGCGGGCTGCATGGCGTGGGCGTCTCAGTGGTGAATGCCTTGTCCGAGCGCCTTGTAGCACGTGTCAAGCGCGATGGAAAAGTATGGGAGCAGGAATTTCGTCGTGGCACATCAACCGGTGCTGTGAAGCCCATTGGCAAGGTGGGTAAGAATGAAACGGGAACGATGATCACTTTTACACCAGATCCGGATATTTTTTCCACGGTGGATTTTCATTTTGATACCATCGTCAAGCACTTGCGCAATCAAGCATACCTCACCAAAGGGATTCGCATTGACATTGAAGATCTGCGTGACGTGCATAGCAAGGCGGACATCCACAAGGCGCAGCGCCACAGTTTCTACTTTGACTCCGGCATTGTGTCGTTTGTGAAATTCATCAACCGCGACAAGGAAATCAAAAATGTCGTGCCGGTCTATGTGGAACAAACGCGCGATAATATCTACGTTGAAATGTCACTGCAGTACACGGCGTCGTACAAGGAGCGTCTCTATGCGTTTGCGAACAACATCGCCAATCCCGAAGGTGGCACGCACGTGGCGGGCTTTCGCGCGGCGTTGACGCGATGTCTGAACACCTATGCGCGCACGGCGAAACTCTTGCGTGAGAAAGACAAGAATCTCACAGCGGAAGATCTGCAAGAGGGTATGACGTGTGTGTTGAATGTGAAACTGCCAAACCCACAGTTTGAAGGGCAGACCAAGGGAAAGCTTGGCAATCCGGAGGTGAAGAGTGTGGTGCAGAGTGTGGTAATGGAGGGCTTGACGGAGTATTTAGAACAAAATCCCAAGGATGCTAAGGCGATTATTGAAAAGTGCTTGTTGACGGCGCGTGCGCGTAATGCCGCGCGCGCGGCAAAAGACGCCGTGTTACGCAAGGGCGCATTGGATGGCATGACGTTGCCCGGTAAGCTTGCTGATTGCTCCAGTCGCAGCGCGGAAGATTCAGAGCTCTACATCGTGGAGGGAGACTCCGCAGGTGGTAGTGCCAAACAGGGGCGCGACCGTATGTTTCAGGCAATTTTGCCGCTGCGCGGTAAACTTGTCAATGTGGAAAAAACCGGTTTGGACAAGATCGTCAAATCCGACACATTGAAACCGATCATCATTGCGCTGGGCGCCGGTATTGGTGATACGTTGGATGTCAGTAAATTGCGCTATCACAAGATCATCATCATGGCGGATGCTGATGTGGACGGATCCCACATTCGCACACTACTTTTGACATTTTTCTATCGCTATTTTGAGCAATTGGTGCGCGACGGCTATATCTACATCGCGCAGCCACCGCTCTACCAAATCAAGAAGGGCAAAGCCGTCCACTATGTATATACAAATGAGCAGAAAGACGCACTCTTGAAAAAACTTGGTGCTGCTACGGCGACGGGCGGTGAAGATGCGCAAAAAAATGCCGGCATCTCCATTCAGCGCTACAAAGGCCTCGGAGAGATGAATCCGGAGCAGTTGTGGGAGACAACTATGAATCCGCAAAATCGCAAGATGTTACAGGTGACGATTGACGATGCGGAGGCTGCGGACAAAGTGTTTGACTTGCTGATGGGAAGCGATGTGGCACCACGCAAAAAATTTATTCAAACGCACGCCAAGTCTGTGCAAAATATTGATGTCTAACAACACCATCTATGACATACACACCTTCACCACCACCATCACGGACATCGCAAAACGATGGCGATCACCGTGAGAAGACGTTTGACGAGCACTATCGCGAAGTGATGGAGCTGCAGACGTATACGGAGCGGTTGAATATTGCTGCGGAGATGCTTGAGAAAAAATACGGAGACTACAGAGAAACCAAGGAATTCATTGGGTTTTTGCGTAATGTGGAGGAGGTTTTTGCCGCCGCTTTGAAAAATCATTGGACGGTGGAGCGCACGCAAGATGAAATGATTCGGTCGGAAATCTATTTGCTGTCGCAGGTGTCGGGGGTGGATGAAGAAGTGTTTTTGCACATTTATGAGGAATTTAAGGCAACGAGTAGCAGTGTGAAGGTGATCCAAGAAACGGCGGATCGGTTGTTGGCGGCGTATGCCGGCGACGAAGATCCCAATCCGGAATGCCGCGAGTTTATTACGTTTGTGCGTGACACCATTTTGCTTTTTGCCAAAACCAAGGCGGGCGATACCAATTTTGACGAAATCATTGAGGTGAAGCAGGCGATGATCTATGCACGGATGTTGACGCTTGCGGAAGATGATGATCCGCCAATGCACATCCTCCAAAGTATTTTTGAGGAATTCACCGCCGTCGTGCGCCACTAACTATATGAGGCGTGATGGTAGCACGCAATATACGCGAGAGAATTTTGACCGGTGACCCCACCGCCGTGGAGGATGGTACCTTGGGGCGCTATGCAGCGTGAGCGCGTGCAGTGAAAATGTAGAAAAACCTTGATTATACAAGGTTTTTGTGATTTTACGAACAAAAATACTTGACGACGTCGCGGGAATGCGCTATGCTCGTATCTGCGTGTGCTTTTTTGAGTACACTTTTGTGTTTTTGGGAAAGACGCGCGTGCAAGGGGGTTTTATCCGTAAAAGATCATATGATCAACGACGAAGAACCGATATTGCGATTGCGCACCGATGCAGATGCGCTCAAGATGACGATGTCATCACTGCATCCACGAATGACGCGGTATGCCCGGTATATGTATCGGGTGATCATCCTTGCGGTGATCGGAATCGCCGTCGCCGTGCTCTACAGTAACGCGCAGGAGACGCCTACGCAGAAGATTGTGCAAGATCCTGTTGTGCAGCGCTACAATGCGTGCATGTTTGGTAAAGGTGTGACGGAACAACTGCAGGGTGACGACTTTTTTGCCGCAGATGCGGAGTGCGTGCAGCTCAGTGGCGCTGGTCACATCACTGCACAGGAAATGGGATCACTTGCAGCACAGTTGGAAGAATTGCTCCACGGATCGCCGATGGCGGACATGGCGGACGCAATCGCCCAACAAGACCAAAAGGTAGCGGCACTCATCGTGGGTATTGCACACATTGAGAGTAAGTGGGGGCGATATGCACCACGCAAGAGTGGCATGGATTGCTATAATTACTGGGGGATCAAGACAGCGGGCACACGCGGTGCAGTTGCCGGCGGCTACGGATGCTTTGGTTCGCCAGAGGAGGCTGTGACGGTTGTCGGTGCGCGATTACATCGCTATGTCTATGAGACGCGACGCGACACACCAGAAAAAATGGTGACACCATGGAAGTGTGGCAGCAGCTGTGCGTCGCATACGCCGGAAAGTGTGGCACGTTGGATTGGAGCTGTACAGACCTACTATAATCGTGTCATGGCGATGGACGCTTCGCAAAAACCGCTGAATCTGATGAGCATCAAAACACAAAAATTAACATTGCGACAATAAAAGAGAACAGCACAAGCGCCCACAGTGGGCGTTTTTGTTTCTGTGTGTGATAAAATAAGAAAGAGATTTGATATGGTGCATATGAAAGTAATACAAGAGCGTTTTTTGTGGGGCGCGGTGAATATTGCACAGCAGACGGAGGGGGGCGATGCCACAAGCGATTGGGCGCTGTGGGCGCGGAGGGCGTTGGTGCCGCCGATCGGCGAGGCAAACGATTATCGGCATCGCTATGCAAACGACCATGCCATTGCACAGTCGCTGGGATGCACGGCGTTACGCGTGTCCATTGCATGGTCGCGCGTGGAGCCGCGCGAGGGTGTATTTAATGACGCTGCTGTGGCGCACTACCGTGCACTACTTTTGGATCTTCGCGCGCGCGGCATGACGACGGTTGTGGGATTGTGGCACTGGAGCGTGCCGTCGTGGTGTGCACCGGTGCACCATCGCGCGTTTGTGGTGCAGTACATGCGGTTTGTGCAAAAAATCTGCGATACGTGCGGTGATGTGATTGATGTGGTTGTGCCACTCAATGAACCAAATGTCTTTCTCAGCACGAGCTATATTAGCGGTGAGCGCCCGCCGTTTCTCACAAGTCGCTTGCGCGCGACGTTTGCGGCACATCACTTGCTTGTGGCACATCGCGAGACATATGCCGCGTGGAAGGCACGTTACCCGCACACACCGATCGGGTCAACGTTTTTGTGGAACGATGAGCAGCCGGCGCACGGAACAATTGCGCAGAAGGTGTTTGTGCGTACCAAGCGGTGTGTGACGACGACATGGATGGTGCGCGCACTTGCGGGGAGCAGTGATTTCATCGGCATCAATTATTATACGAGCGACACATTGTATTTTGGGCACAGCGGTGGGCGATGGGGCGTCCACGGCACAAATGAGTGGCACAGTCCCGACGTGTGGCGGACGTTTGCCAAGGGACTGTATCGCGTGTTGATGGATGTGCGCCGCTTTGGCAAGCCGATCATGATTTTGGAAAACGGCAAGCCGACCCATGATGTCGTTCGCGATACGGATCGACAGGAGATGTTGACGGAGACGTTAGCGTGGATGCGCAAGGCGATTGCCGATGGCGCAGATGTGCGCGGGTATTTTCACTACAGTTTGTGTGATGGATATGAGTGGACGAGTGGCTATGATTTTCGCTTTGGTTTGGTTGGTGTGCATCGTGTGACGCAGGAGCGTACGGTCCGTGATAGCGGCAAGCTGTACAAAACGCTGATTGCGCGGTATGGTAGGGTATTGAAGAATTGTACCACAAGGCGCACATGAAGATTACACTTCTCACAATCGGCGCACCGCGACTTCCTTTTGCTAAAGAGGGGTTTCTGTTTTATGTGCAGCGTTTGCAGGCGTTTCACAAGGTGGCGGTGGTACACTGCGCTGATGGCGTGACGTCGCATAAGATAGTGTCAGTCATCGGACAGCGTTTTTGTATTGCGGCGGATGAGCGTGGGCGGCAGATGACAAGTGTGGAGCTCGCGCATTTTTTGGAGAATAAGGCTGTGCACGGTGTGAGCGACATTGCCGTTGTGATCGGTGGACCGGATGGGCTTTTGTCGGATGTGCGGCAACGTGCGGATTTGTTGTGGAGTTTTGGCGCGCTGACATTGCCGCATGATGTGGCGATGCTTGTGGCGGCGGAAGCGCTGTATCGCGCGGCGACTATTACCGCGGGACACCCCTATCACAGAGTATAATCACTATTTCCTATGTTTACGGCACATCACTATGAAAAGGCACGTAAGGGCACGGATGCATATGTCGCGGTGGAGGGTGTGCACGCATTCAAACATGCGGCGCGTTTCGGCGCGCGGTTTGTGGATGCTGTGACGGATGACAAGACGGCGGCGGTGGCACTCATGCGGCGTATCGCTACCGATGCAGATGCAGCGCATGTGGAGCACCATGCGCGGGAGGTGGATGCGCGACTGTTTCGCACATATGCAACACCCGCCGTGCGTACGGGGCTTGTGGCGCTTGCACACAAGCCGCCATATACGGTGCGTGGTCTGCGCGACGACAGACCGATCATTTTTGTGGAAGATGCGCGCGACATCAGCAATGTCGGTGCGGTGGTGCGGGTGGCGGCGGCGTGGGGTGCGGCGGCGGTGGCATGTGCGGGCACGACAAGTCCGTGGCACGTGGCGGCGATTCGCGCCGGCGCGGGCCTACAGTGGGCAGTGCCCATCGTGCATGTGGCATCGCTTGATGCCATTGCACGTGCACGCACGATCTACGCATGCGATGATGATGGCGTGTCGATGAGTGACGTGACGTTGGCGCACAACAGTGTTTTGGTGTTTGGCACGGAGCGCGACGGCATTTCCGCGACGCTTAAGGAGCGTGCTGATGCCATCATTGCCATTCCGATGCAGCCAGGTGTGTCTAGTATGAATCTTGCCACCAGCGTTGCGGCGATGTTGTATGGAGGAATGCGGTAGAAAAAGGTGGTATCTACGCAACAGAGAGGAGATATGCTATACTTATAGTAACAAGAGAAATATAAAAAGTGATATCATGATTTTATGGAGCGCCACCTGTCTTCATTGACCGTGATCACTACTGTTTTTTGTAGTGTGTTTTTTGTGCAATCTGCCAACGCTTTGGTGGCAGGGGATAAGTGACCCAATCTTTAACGTCGGAGGCACAGGGGCAAATAACATTGTCTCCACCATCACTCTCCAGCCCGACGGCAAAATTCTCATTGGCGGATACTTCACCACCTACAATGGCACCACAGCCAACAACATCGCCCGCCTGAACACCGACGGCACACTGGATACGACATTTACAACTGGCGCGGGCGCAAGTAGTAATATCTATACTCTGTACAGTTAACAGCCAATGGTAACACTCTCTAGACACTTCTCATGAGGAGTCTTTCCATGTAATGATAAATGAATCCTTTCAAAATTGTA
>CAYRUU010000016.1:0-20848 GCA_964427825.1 uncultured Micavibrio sp. | reverse complement strand
GTGGGGATGTCAAGTTTGTAGCCGATGATTGTTTCTGTGGGGATGGTGCTGTATGCGGGTGTGGTAATGAGAATTTTTCCGTCTGGCTGGAGGGAAACAGTATAGGCATAGCCACCTGCTCCCGTACCTGTGGTAAACGTTGTGTCCATTGTGCTATCGGCGTTCAAGCGGGCGATATGGTTGGCTGTGGCGCCGCCGTATGTCATAAAATATCCGCCATGAGGATCTTGTCGTCGGGTTGGAGAGTGGTGATTTTAATATAGTCATTTGTCCCCGCTGGTACACCCGTGAAAAAACTCGGATCAATATCTCCCGCTTCAAAAGAAAATGTGGTGTTTGTCAGAAGCAGGCTGCCTGCAAGAAGAGTGATACATGCACACAAATTTTTTGCCATAGATACAGAAAGGGGTTTTTATATTATACTGTAATTATAACATACCATATTTTTACCGAAATGATACCGCCCTTGCATGTACGGTCTATTTTTATTACAGTGGGAAGAGTCCATATATTTTCACACTATGCATAGACAGCTTCCGCTTTTTCTCGTGCTGCACAATGTGCGATCGGCATACAATGTCGGGGCGATTTTTCGTACGGCGGACGGTGCGGGTGTGGCGCACATCCACCTCAGCGGCTACACGCCGACACCGCCGGATGGTTCGCGCCCGTTTACGACAAAGCCAGAACGTATGGTGATCAAAACGGCGCTTGGCGCGCAAGAAACGGTGCCGTGGTCGCATCGCGACACGTTTGAAGAGGTGATTGCGTTGTTGCGCGCCGATGGTGTGCACATTGTGGCGTTGGAGCAAACGCCGCAGAGCGTGGATTATCGCGCCTACCAACCCACTGGTCCGACGGCTCTTGTTTTGGGTAATGAGCCCGACGGTATCGATATGGCGCACCTTGCATTGTGTGACGCCGCAATGGACATTCCCATGTACGGCACAAAGACATCACTCAACGTTTCCGTTGCAGCTGGCATTGCGTTGTATGCCCTGCGATTTTCTCTGTAGAGATGTGTGGTATACTAAAATAAGTAACAGTGCGCTATCCCCGTGTTATTACGTGTAATATAATGTAGACGCCTATGTCGCCAAGTCAAAAGTACAACAACATGAACGAGTGGATTGGGAAGTGGCTCAAGCGCACGCTGTGGTTATGGCTACCTATCCATGCACTTTTTCGCTTGACGGAAGACGTTATTGCTAAACATACGAAAAGAGAGGACGATCGGATGGGATGACACAGTCCATTTCTTATCATGAAAGGATCCATAGAAAAACCGCCTGTGAGGCGGTTTTGCGATAAGAAAGTGACGAAGGAGGAATTGACTATTTCACGGACTTCACAAACTGTGTAAAGACGTCCGGATGTTCCACAGCCATTTGAGAGAGTACCTTGCGATCAATACGAATATTTTTGGTTGCAAGGAGGTTGATGAATGTGGAATATTTTGTCTCATGTAAGCGCAAGGCGTTGTTGAGACGCACAATCCACAAGCTGCGCATGGTGCGCTTCTTGGTGCGACGATCGCGACGCTTGTAGATGCCGGCTTTGATGACGGCTTGTTTTGCTGTTGCGAAATGTGACTTGCGACGCCAGCGAAAGCCTTTGGCAAGTTTCAGGAGATTTTTTCTGCGGGTATTTGCGGCGGGACCGCGTTTGACTCGTGCCATAGTTGTAGATTAACGTTGTGTAATAAAATGATTAAGAGATCAGCAAGGTGTTTAATTGACCAGGGCGCTAAGAATGTTTTTTTCATCCGTCTTGAAGAGGCGTTTGTCGCTGCGCTTGGCGCGCGTTTTGTTGCCGGACTCCTTGGCATTGAAGTGGTTTTGACCGGTGGAGCGACGCAGAACTTTACCGCCTTTTGTGACGCGTACTTTCTTGATGATAGATTTTGGTGTTTTCATTTTCGGCATACGGGTAATGTGCTCACAATAAAAATAAACGATATCGCACGCTTTTCCGTACGATGCACTTCTGGAAAGATTGTATAGGAAAACGGAAAAAAAGTCAAACGACGACGTGATGTTACTCTCTGCATGCGCGGGGCGCTATGCCGGGGCGATCACCACATTAAATCCACCAGGGAACCTTTTGATCTCTTCTTCAACACGATGCGGAATAGTGATTGCGCCCAAAAATTCTTGCAGATTAGACTTGGCGAGATCTTGATGTGCCTTTTCGCGTCCGCGCAAGATGATCTCAATTTTGACTTTGTTGCCTTTGCGCAAGAATTTTTCCGTTTGGTTTTTCTTGAAATCCAAATCATGGGCATCTGTGCGAATACCGAGGCGTACGCCTTTGGTGAGCACAACTTTCTGCTGCGCTTTACTTTGCTTGAACTGCTTGGCTTGCGCATACTGAAATTTGCCGTAGTCAAGAATTTTGCACACGGGTGGTACGGCTTTTGGCGACACTTCCACGAGATCAAGACCGGCTTCTTCCGCCATAGCGCGTGCTTCGCGCAATGATACTTCGCCGATGAACTCATCGTTTTCGCTGATCACCACAACAGGATCGGCAAAAATGCGCCCGTTGGCGCGCATCTGCGGCGGGAGGTTGGTTTTTTTTGGTCTGTGGCGATAACGTCGTCGCATGAGTAGGGAAGTGAGTGATTAGTGCTGTGTGTCATTTTTGCTACGGTTATTCTCTATGGTAACAGAAAACGACGAAAAGTAAACCCCGCGGCGGTTTTTGTGGCACACCGCCATCGGTGAACAGTGTGGAGATGGTGGGAATTGCACCCACGTCCAAATCTGTGAGCCATCAATACGGTGTTATACGCATAGACGCGGCTTTCGTGCCGGTGCAAACCGGCGAAGTTCAAAGGTGGGTGCATAGCGACGCGTCATGAAAATCCCACCTTCTATCGTCAATGATTGAACCGAATGCGTGTGACGATACGGCGCAAACGGCGAATCCCATGATTGACACCACGCAGTGACGTATGGGATCTCGGTCGCGTGATGGCTCAGGCGTTTATGTTACGCGAGAGACGGTGCAAAGGACGGTGCGAAAGCGTTTGCCATCGCGGTCTTTGCTTTGTTGATGAAGTTTGCACTTATCAATCGTGTATGTGCGGTTTTACGGGATGAACATACATACCCGGCGTAGGTATTGGCAGCCGACAAACTGTCGAAAACTAGACATCCCCCGCCCACAATCGTACAGCCGTACGGTTACGGGCGGCGTATGTCTAATTACTGCGTGTTGTGAACGAACGAGGTATTAGTGCTTTGTTCGCAATGCGCGCGCAATGGTGCGATCGGCATCGCGCTTTTTAATAGTGTGGCGCTTGTCGTATTCCTTTTTGCCGCGCGCCAGCGCAAAAGCGACCTTAATATGCTTACCCTTAATATAAACACGAATTGGAACCATTGTCAAGCCTGCTGTTTTATTTTTTCCCAACAATGTGCGAATTTCGCGCTTGTTCACCAAAAGCTTGCGGCTGCGCGACGGGTCGTAGTCGGGGACTTTACTGGCGTGCGGATAGAGTGGGATCATGGCGTTAGTGAGGTAGAGTTCGCCGCCGGATGCCGTGACAAACGCGCCCTTGAGGGAGATGTGTCCAGTTTTGACGGACTTTACCTCATGCCCGAAAAGCACAATGCCCGCTTCGTAGGTGTCTAGAAGTTCATAGTCAAATTTTGCACGCGGGTTGTGGGCGATGGTTGTCATAGTTCTTTTTAGTATACCATGTTTTGCAATGGTGAGAGTTGTTCCCCAGTATAGGGAGGAAGAAGAGATGCGTCAATGCTCTTGTGCGCTGCGCGCGGGCGTGCTATACTTGCAGTAGTATGATGAGCAATAGAAACGGCATGTGGAATCTTGACCTAAGCGGTCTTCTACTATTCCCCACACGGGACCGTTTTGCGCTTGCTGCATAGAGCTTGTATACCACAGCCGAAAGAATGGAGGAAAAAAGCGAATCGGTCCCATACGGGATCGGTTTTTTGTTCGTTAAAAATTTGTTATCGCAGAAAGCAGTACCATGCAGCACAAAGGGGGTGCGCCATGAAACAGGAAGAAACAAATGATGGGTACAAAGTGATTTTCTCGTGGAGGGAACCACATCAGGGGACCGATGATGATATTTCAGATCTGTCACAACAAAACCTCCAATGCAACCAAAGGGAATGGGATTTTATGACACGGAGACACCTTGAATACTATAGGTGTTACGCACGGTCATAAAAAACTGCGAAACATCTCGCCACAGCATCCGCAATGTCGGATGCTTTTTTCTATTGCGCATGTGTGTCAAGTTGTGTTGTGCTTTTTTTGCGCTGAATATCAGGAAGTGCAAGTGCGACGAGCGCGCCGCATAGGGCGATGAGTGAAGCAACGGCAAACACCTCGCGATAGGCAAGGATTTGTGCTTTGAGGATAGCAAGTGTTGCAACTACGGATGTGTAGCTGGCGTCGTTTATGATGGTGTAGGCGCCGACTTCTAGTACCTTGGCGTTCGTTGCATTGGTGAGTAGCGTGCTAAAAAGTGCAATGCCGACAGCGCCGGCAATATTGCGTGCAAGGTTCAAAACGGCAGATGCAACACCGACTTCCGATGTAGCGACAGAACTTGTGATGGCATTAGTGAGCGGCGCCATGCCAAGCCCCATCCCGACGGCAAGTATCATGAGTGGTGTGGTGATTTCCGCGTGTGTTGTTTTGGCATCAATGCCAGTGTAGAGATGGATGGCATAGGCAATGAGTCCCATGCCGCACGCTACACTGTAGCGGATGGGCACCTTTTGTGACAAGATGCCGCCGATGGGTGCAGCAACAAACATGGTGAGCGCCATTGGCAGGAACATGAGACCGGTTTGTGTGGCATTGTAGCCCAAAAAAATCTGCACAAACACAGGAATAAGAAACATTGAACCCATCATACCGCCAAAGGAAATAAACGAAACTAAAATAGCAACGACAAATGTGCGGTTTGTAAAAAACGTCAGATCAATAATCGGATTGTGATGATGTTTTTCAAGATGGATAAACCATAATGTGAAGATGACTACGAGTGCATAGGCGGTGATACTTGTCGCTGCAAGCCAGCCCCACTCTTGTCCTTTTTCCAATACAAGAACAAGACTAGATAGTGCGATAGCCAGTGTCGTTGCACCGGGAACATCAAACGCGCCCTTGCCGCTGCCGCGATCTGTGGGGAGATGTGCAAGCACCATGAGTACGCCAAGAATGCCAATAGGAAGATTGATATAAAATAGCATTCGCCACGAGTAATGGTCAATGAGTGGTCCGCCGATGAGTGGACCAATAACAGCACTAGCGGCAAATGACGCCGTCCACACACCCAATGCCTGCGCGCGGTCTTTGGGATCGGCAAAACTTTTGGCAATGAGCGACATTGCAGTGGGATAGACGGCCGCGCCGGTGAGTCCTTGCAAAATACGAAAGACAATCATGGAAGATAAATTCCACGATAAACCAGCAAGCATGGATGTGATCGTGAACCCGATGAAACTCCACAGGTAAATCTTGCGGTTGCCAAGCATATCACCCAACTTGCCGAAGACGGGCACAAAAACCGCATTTGCGATAATGTAGGCGGTGGCGATCCAGCCGGCGGAAGACACGGTAATGCCAAAATCATCAATCATTTTTGGCAGCGCCAAATTGACCACAGTGCGATCAATGCCAATAAGGAGTGTGCCGAGCATGACAGTGACAAGCACCATCCATGGGGAATGTGTACGCAGAGAGGTAGTCACAGCGGTGAGTGTTCGTTATTTATATACAGTGATTTTTGCGGACATACCATTTTTGAGTTCAGGGTACGACGCCACATCAAAACGTATCTTAATCACAAAGTCGTTGACGGTGCGCTTGTCGGAAATACTAAATGCCAAACCTTTGGTCTTGGCGCTAGGTGCAACGGCATCCACGATACCTTTATAGGTTTTGCTACCAAATGCATCAACGGTAAATGTTGCGCGCTGTCCGACGTGAATGTCGCGCAGACCCTTGTTTTCAGAAACAGTGCCATTGACCCGTAGTGCCTCAGGGCGAATAAGATCCACAACTGCTTCATTTGGCGCAAAGTTTTTGCCAATCTCATCATGTACAAGTACGATCAGCCCATCTTCGCGACTGCGTACAATCTCATCGCCAATTTGTGCAACAGGTTGATTTTTTGTTACAGGATCACCTTCAGCGACCCACAGTGTTTCCAAAGTGCCGCCTGTACGTGCAGAAAGGTGAATAATCGGCGCGGCAATTTCACCTTTTTCGACAGCAATGCGTGCCGCGGTGATGCGCCAATACGTGAGAGCGCCGATTATTGTTGCAACGAGCAGTAAAAGGCTACCAACTTTAATGCGATGATCCATCTGTTGCCATTTTGGTATGTGTGATTTTTTGGATGATGTTGATGTGTCTGTCATAACAATATGTTGTCAATGCATTTAGTATGTTAGCGCGTTGATGTTGTAATGATTGTGGCATTTTGATCAATGCCGGAAAGAATTTCTACGAAGTTCTCGTTGCGCAGACCCAGCGTCACATCTTTTTGATGGCGACCTGTTGCATCATCAACGATGACAAAATGGCGCGCGCCATCTGTAAACACAGCTGAGTGTGGTAGACGCAGTGTGTCACTGTGGGTTTCTTGTGTGACGGTAATGTCGGCAATCATACCAGAAGTGAGTTTGTCTTGGACGATGTCTGGTGTGAATGTGATATGATATGACGCAACGTCACCCGCACGTGATTCCAGTGGATCAATGACGGCAACTTTTGCAGTGCAGACAATGGGGTGTATGGTGCCGATGGTTATGGTGACAGGCATGCCGATGGAAAGTGCGGCGCGTTCTACCTCAGATACTGTTGCATGAATGGCAAGAGCAGTGTCACCAACAATTGCAATAGCTGGTACGCCAGGCGCTACCACCTCACCCGGCTCAATAGATCGTTTACTTACAACGCCATCAGTTGGTGTGTAAATTTTTGTTTTGCCAGCTTGCAGATTTGCATTGCGTAATGCGAGCGTGGATTTTCGCAGGAGTGCCTCGCTTACGCGCATGCCAGCTTCCGCCTGATCCACAATTTCCGATTGGACCTTTTTGTCATACTTGTTTGCCGTGCTGGATTTTTTGAGACTTTTGTATTTTGCTTGTTGAGCGTCTTTTGCCTCGTTGGCTTGATCGCGCTGTGCTACTGCCGCGTCCCGATCTGCTGTGGCAATTGCAGATGCAATGCCGGCATCAGATGGATCTATTGTTGCCAAAAGCTGCCCCTTTTTTACAGTGTCGCCAACGGCAACGGCAACATGTGTGACGCGACCAGTGCGTTCAAAAGCAATGTCGGTAGTGGCATCAGCACCAACTTTGCCCGTAAGGTGCAGCACGCCGGTGATGTCACCGCGCGTGGCGTGGATGACGATGCCGTGCTGTGACGAGGAGCGTTGTTGTGTGTGCCACAGGGCATAGGCACTGCCACATGTGCCAAGAAATGCGAGAATCCCGAATGGGAGGATCAATTGTGCAATTGTACGCATAGGAGTGTTATAGAAAAAGATCAATGTTATGAGGGCGTGGGCTGCTGCAGTGGTTTTATTGCGGCGGATGTGTGGATAATTTTTCCAAAATGTTGGCGAGCTGACGTTTTTCTTTCGTGGTGAGGTGTGCAAGCATTGTGCGGATGTGGGTTGTGTTTTGTGCAAGTATTTGTGTCAGCGCGCGCTTACCGTCTTGAGTAATGGTGACACAGACACTGCGGCGATCACTGTCTTTTCGTTTGCGGGTAACAAAACCGTGTTTTTCCAGCGCGTTAATCATCGGCGTGAGCGACGGCGGCGCGATAGCGAGGAAGTGTGCAACGTCTTTCATTAACGGTGCACCGTGTTCGTCAATGAAGCGTAGTGTGGCATAGTGCACAGGAGACAATTGCACCGCGTCATGTACAGTGCATAGCATCCGTTTGCGCGCCGCACGCCCAATGGCAAAAAGCTGTGATATAATTTGCTCGTCCAATGGTGTAATTGTGCTGGGAATGTTTGTCATAAAACGTATTGTTAGTTTTCCTAACTATATTAGCGTGTGGCGTGTCGGCTGTCAAGTATCCGTGCTATAGTGGAAATGTTATTGTAAAAGTCATCTATAAATATATGAGAAGGTGTAGCGTTATGTATTTTTTACGTGATAAGCGAGAGATCTATAGAATCCATGTTGCACACACAGTGCGGTTATTGGCACTGTCGTTTGTCAGTATTTATATTCCGGTCTATTTGCTTACGCAGGGCTATAGCATTGCTGGCGTCATTGCGTTTTTTGCCGTTTTTCATGGACTTGGTCTACTCTACACATTTGGTGTGGTGGTGCCATTGATGCAGCGCATTGGTCTCGTGCGGATTTTTAAATGGTACTTTCCACTGGAGTTGTCCTATTATCTCAGTCTATATCTCATGGGTAGTTATGCCATACCATGGTGGATTGTTGCGTGTCTTGGCGGTATGGCAACGTTTACGTATTGGGTG
Source organism: uncultured Micavibrio sp. (assembly GCA_964427825.1). Classification (GTDB taxonomy): domain Bacteria; phylum Patescibacteriota; class Minisyncoccia; order Moranbacterales. The sequence continues at coordinate 12,348 of CAYRUU010000016.1, read as the reverse complement.
CCGTTAAATATTCTATTACTGAAGCATGCCGATTTTGACAAGATGGGTAGTGATCTCGCAACATTTTTTGCATTGCCGAAATTTTTTGGTATCATAGCGCCACTGATTAGTGCGGTGCTTGTATGGGCATTTGGTTTTTGGACAGTATTTGTTATTGCATTTGTCGGTATTATGATCGCCTATGTGCCGATCGCGCCGATCACAAAAAGTACTGTGACCGTGCGACTGCATTGGCGCAGCGCATGGAGAAAGTTGCGCCATCGCAAGCGATTGTTTTTCCTTGAGTCGCTAGACAATATTGTGGAAGAGTCAGATTGGTATTGGGATATCTATGTCTATATGATGATTGGATCGCTTGCTGTGCCGGGAATTGTGGGGAGTTTGTCTGCATTGGGCGGGGCGCTTTTCTTGGTGTTTCTGGGGAAGCGAACGGATCGTGGCAATATTCGTCATCTGATTGTGCTTGCTGCATTGTGCGTGGCCGCTGTCTCGCTTGGGCGCATCTTTGTTTCCGGACACATACTTGCCTACATGCTTACCGTGGCTGGCGCATTTGCTATGACGTTTCTGCTGGTGCCGTACTTTAGTTATATCTATAAGTCCGTCAAGGATCGCGATGAGGAAGAATTCATTATTTTGCGGGAGATTCCCACAGTACTTGGTCGCATGGTAGTGTTTTCTTTCATTCTTTTCACATTACATACGCCGCAATACTTTTTCATTTTGCCTGCAGGCACCGCATTGCTGCTGCTTGTCCTCTTTGTGGCGAAAAAGAAAAGCGTCTAACACGTTTTGACGAAAGTGGCTGTTGTGCGTATAGTGGAAGCACGTAATAGCGTGGATTGTTATGATGCGATGGTGTACAGGGCATTTCTATACGCGTTTTATCTTTACTCCCGTGAGGGTGGTTTTGTCATTATGATGTAGCGCGACGATTACGTGCGCCATGGAAGTCTCTTGTAATTTTTTGATACAGTCATCATATGAAACAATCATATCTTTTTACCAAGACGCGCAAACATGCGCCGCAAGACGAGGTGAGTAAGAATGCGCAGTTATTGATTCGTGCGGGCTTTATCCACAAGGAGATGGCAGGTGCTTATGCGTTTTTGCCGTTGGGATTACGTGTGCTTAATAAAGTGATGGATGTTATTCGACAGGAAATGCACGCTGTTGGTGCGCAGGAACTGTTTATGACGAGTTTGCAGCGGAAGGAAGTATGGGAAATGTCGGGGCGGTGGAGCGACGACGTGGTGGATAATTGGTTCAAGACGCAACTCAAAAACGGTACCGATGTGGGGCTGGCGTTTACGCATGAGGAGGCGCTGACCAACATGATGCATGATGTTGTGGCATCGTACAAGGATTTGCCGTTTGCTGTCTATCAACTACAGACGAAGTTTCGCAACGAGACGCGTGCTAAGAGTGGTATTATGCGCGGGCGCGAGTTCATCATGAAAGACGCCTATACGTTTTGCGCCACGCAGGAGGAGCATGATGCATTTTATGAAGCGATGCAACAGGCGTATAGTACCATCTTTCAACGTCTTGGCATCGGTGCGCACACCTATCTGACATTTGCCGGTGGCGGAACGTTCAGTAAATATTCACATGAGTTTCAAACGGTATGCGATGCGGGCGAGGATATCATCTATGTCGATAAGAAGAAGGGGGTTGCGGTGAATCGTGAGGTGTATACAGATGAGGTGCTTGCCGATTTAGGGCTTGTGCGCGAGGACATGGAAGAGTATAAGGCGGCGGAAGTAGGGAATATCTTTTCGTTGGGAACGAAGTTTTCCGATGCTTTTGATTTGACGTATGATGCGGCAGATGGTAGCAAACAAAAAGTCATCATGGGGTCGTATGGGATTGGCCCAGCGCGCGTGATGGGCGTGGTGGCGGAGTTGCTGAGCGATGCGAAAGGACTTGTATGGCCGGAAATCATTGCGCCGTTTCGTGTGCATCTGTTGAGTTTGGAGCAAGATGCGGAAGCGGAAAAAGTGTATGCAGCGTTGACAGGCGCCGGCGTTGAGGTTTTGTATGATGATCGCGATGTGCGCGCTGGCGAGAAGTTTGCTGACGCAGAATTGATGGGCTGTCCATTACGTGCCGTGGTGAGTGAGAAGTCTCTTGCGGCAGGTGGTGTGGAAGTATCGCGGCGTTCCGGTGGTGCGGTGCAGATCATGCAGGTGGATGCGCTTGTGGAACAGTGTCGCTTGTAAATATGGACATCACGCTGACAATTCAGCAAAAGGTCGTGCGGCTGTGTGTGGATGGCACACGGCACTGCGTGTCATGGGAAGATAACAATGATCTCTTGGAGAAATTTTTTCCGGCACTGGATGATCTTTTGATGACGCATGGTAAAGCGCTTGCCGATGTGACGCACGTGCATCTTGCCGCGGATCTACCGCAAGGCTATACGACGGCGCGAATTGCTCGCGTGATTGTGCGGACGCTGCGTTTTGCATTGCATGCAAGCGGCACGGGCGCGGAAGATGATGAGTAAATGCCGTAAGGGAGTATCTGTGGAAAACGCTACAGTTGGCGACTTGTGATACTATATGCTATACTGAACGGTACAGTTGGCACAATGTACACACATGCGCATTGTTGTTATACTGAAACAAAGGACGGGGAATCATACCTTTCCTCTGACGTTATTAATTGATTAATTGACAATAATAAGACATATGACGGAAGAAAAGAAAGATGTCGTGTCGACGGATGCGTCGGCAACACAAGATGAGGCGCAGTGCAGTGGCGGTAGTTTCACCAAGCGCGCTTGTTGCGCAGGTAAGAAGTCCGCGTGGCTGTGGGTAGTTTTATTGGTTTTGGCGGCACTCGCCGTATGGGCGTATGTGCGTGAAGCAAAGGCACCAACAGCGTCGGGTGATGGAACGGAATCAACTGTGCCATCCAAAAAGGTGACGGGCAAGAAGGCAGATCACGTCCGCGAGAGAGTCAAGAGCTTGATTGACGGCAAGCTGTTACAGCCAGGTACGGAGTTTGAGCTTGGTGATGTGACGGAGGAGAGTGGGTTGTACAAGATCCAAATCAAGGTTGCCGGACAAGAAGTTGCGTCCTATATGACCAAAGATATGGACAAATTCATTCCGGAACTCTTGACGACAAAACAGTTGGATGAACTTGATCCGGCGGAGGCACCGGCACCGGCAAAAACGGAAGTGACGACAAAGACGGACAAGCCGGTTGTGGAAGTGTTTGTGATGAGTCACTGCCCATACGGTACACAAATTGAAAAAGGGATCATCCCGGTATTTCGTGCTCTTGGTAACAAGATTGATGCGCAGGTGAAATTTGTCAACTATGCCATGCATGACGAGAAAGAATTGGTGGAGCAAATGCGTCAGTACTGCATTATGACCAAAGAACCGCAGAAATTCTATGACTACTTGGACTGTTTTCTTGTGAGCAACGGTTTGGCGGAAGACGCCACGGCGTGTATGCAAAAGACGGGTATCAGCCAACAGGTGAACGCCCAGTGCGTGCAAGCGACAGATGCGCAGTACAAAGTCATGGCACAGTTCAAGGATAAGTCAACATGGCAGGGTGGATCTTTCCCTCCGTTTGACATTCACAAAGCGGATAATGAGAAATACAATGTGCAAGGATCACCAACGCTGATTATCAATGGTGAAGAAATTCAGAGTAATCGTGACAGTCAAAGCCTCCTCAATGCCATTTGTTCCGCATTTACAACAGCTCCGGAAGAATGTCAAAAGGAGCTTCCCGCAGCGCAGCCAGCACCTGGTTTTGGTACGGCAACAGCTGCTGTGGGCGGTGCGGTTGATAACGGATCCTGCTAGATGGTGATGTACGCCACAATATTGTGCACACGTTGTGTATAATTATGACACGTGTGCACAAGCTGTGGATAAGATGAAAAACACGACAAATCAGTATGACATTGACAGCAGTGCGGACATCTGCTATAGTCCATGTACTGAAAATAATCCACCTTACTGGCGCAGGAAACTCGCGTAGTGCGACGTTTTCCGTGCCGTGTGCCTTGGATGATCATCATCGGACATTTTGTGTGCGACAATTAAATAGTTAATCATTGAAAACTCCAGTGCATGGATGTTTTGTCTTGTTTGGAAAGGAGTGCCATAAACAAGAAGCATCACTGTCCTGGGCAGTCTTTTTATGGTTGAGAACAAGAAAATGAAAGTGAAGAAGAAGTTTAGCGCTTCTTCATCGCTTGCCAAGCGCAAGCTTTTTAAGAAGCAGTTGGCAGTATCGTTGCCGAACCTTATTGAGGCACAGACGGCGTCGTATGAGTGGTTTTTGGACAAAGGCTTGCAGGAACTTTTTGATGAAATCAATCCCATTACGGATTTTACGGGTAAGGATATGGAATTGTCGTTCTCACACTATTTTCTGGATGAGCCGAAATACAATGAATTGACGGCGCGTAATAAAAATATCTCCTTTGAGGCGCCGCTACGCGCACAGGCGAAACTCTTGTTCAAAAAGACGGGCGAAGTCAAAGAGCAGGAAATCTACTTTGGCGAATTTCCGATCATGACTGACCGTGGCACATTTATCATCAATGGCGTGGAGCGCGTTGTGGTGTCACAATTGATCCGCTCACCCGGTGTGTTCTTTTCCATGGAATACATCAAGGGCAAGAAATACTTTGGTGCCAAAATCATCCCTAATCGCGGTGCGTGGCTAGAATTGGAAACGGATCGCGACGGTGTGATCTATGTCAAGATTGATCGTAAGCGCAAGCTGCCGGTGACGGCACTGTTGCGCGCTTTTGGTTATGGTAGCGATGAGCAAATTCGCGAACTGTTCCACGATGATGTGCACGTGGTGGATGTGGACCACATCGGTGAGACTCTTGCCAAAGATATTACCAAGACGCGCGGTGAGGGATATAAAGAGGTGTACAAGCGCGTGCGTCCAGGTGACTTGGCGACAGAAGAAAATGCCAAGCAGATGATTGATGCGATGTTTTTCAATTTTGATCGGTATGACTTTGGGTCCGTGGGACGCTACCGCTTGAACCAACGTCTCAACATTGAACGCCCCAACGATCCGGAGCATCGCATCTTGCGCGTGGATGATTTTGTCTTGATTATCAAGGAAATGATCCGCATGAACAATGACCCGCAGGCTGTGGCGGATGATATTGATCACTTGGGCAACCGTCGTGTGCGTGGTGTCGGTGAATTGATCCAAAACAAAATGCGCGTGGGCTTTGCGCGCATGTCCCGCAACATCAAGGATCGCATGAGTACAAGCGATGTGATGACTGTTGTGCCAGGACAAATCATCAACACGCGTCCCGTGGCGGCGGCGATCAAAGAATTTTTCTCCAGCTCGCAATTGTCGCAGTTTATGGATCAGGTCAACCCGCTTGCGGAGTTGGAGCATAAGCGCCGTTTGAGTGCACTGGGTCCTGGTGGTTTGACGCGTGAGCGTGCTGGCTTTGAGGTGCGTGATGTACATCACTCACACTATGGGCGCATCTGTCCCGTGGAGACGCCGGAGGGCCCGAACATCGGACTTGTGGGACACTTGGCGACATATGCACGCATCAATGAATATGGCTTTTTGGAAACACCCTATCTGAAAGTGGAGCACGAGGTGGCGAATCGCGTAGAAGATTTGGAAGGGCGCATTCTCACGGCGGCAGTTGCCGGCGTGAAGGCGGGTGTGAAGCTTGACGCCGCAATGGCACAAAAAATTACCAAAGAAAAAGGCGTAGAGCGTGTGACGGTTGTGCCGTTTGTGACCAATGATGTGCACTATATCAACGCAACGGTGGAAGATCGCTTGACGATTGCGCATGGTGGCACAAAGTTGGATGATGAGCGAAACTTTACAGAAGAGATGGCGGTGGTGCGCGTGAACGGGCAGCCGGATATGATGCCGGCGGACAGTGTGGATTATATTGATGTGTCACCTCAGCAGTGCATCTCCGTGGCGACGGCATTGATTCCGTTTTTGGAGCATGATGATGCCAACCGTGCGTTGATGGGATCAAACATGCAGCGCCAAGCTGTGTCATGTGTGATTCCGCAAGCACCGCTTGTGGGCACAGGCATTGAGGATAAGGCGGCGGTCGACTCCGGTCAGGCAGTGATTGCCAAAAATGCCGGTACGGTTGTGACGGTGGATGGCTTTCGCATTGTGGTGGAAGAAGAGGCACCGGCGGGATCCAAGAAAAAAACTGTGAAGCGCGAATACCTCTTACATCGATTCATGAAGTCCAATGCGTTTACGTCAATGAATCAAGTGCCGCGCGTGATGAAGGGTGAGGAAGTGAAGAAGGGGCAGTTGTTGGCGGATGGCTCTTCCACTGATCACGGTGAGTTGGCGCTTGGACAGAATATGCTCGTGGCCTTTATGCCGTGGGAGGGCTATAACTTTGAAGATGCAATCATCATTTCGGAAAAAGTGTTGCGCGAAGATCGCTACAGCTCCATTCATATTGAAGACTTTACACTTGACGTGCGCGATACGAAACTTGGCCCGGAGGTTGTGACACGCGACATCCCCAACATCGGTGATGATCGTCTGCGCAATCTTGACGAGACGGGCATCATTCGCATCGGTGCGGAAGTGTCGTCGGGTGATATCCTTGTGGGGAAAATCACGCCGAAGGGCGAGGGCGATCTCACCGCGGAAGAGCGGTTGCTGCGTGCCATCTTTGGCGAAAAATCACGTGATGTGAAAGACTCATCACTGTATTTGCCGCACGGCGAACACGGTAAGGTTGTGGACATCAAAATTTTCACACGCGATCAGGGCGATCGCTTGCCGACCGGTGTTAGTCAGCAAATCCAAATCTCTGTGGCGCAACTACGCAAGGTTGCCGTCGGTGACAAGCTCGCGGGACGCCATGGCAACAAAGGTGTGATCTCACGGATTGCGCCTGTGGAAGACATGCCCTACCTTCCGGACGGTACGCCGGTGGATGTGATCTTAAACCCATTGGGCGTGGCAAGTCGTATGAATATCGGGCAGATTCTGGAAACACACCTTGGATGGGCAGCGCGTGCGCACGACTATATGGTGGCGACGCCGGCACTGGACGGTGTGAGTGAAGATGATATCAAGGCGGAGTTGCGTTCGGCGGGCTTGCCAGAGAGTGGCAAGATCACGTTGATTGATGGTAAGACGGGACGCCCGTTTGACAATGAATCCACAGTGGGTGTGATGTACATCATGAAACTCAATCACTTGGTGGATGACAAATTGCACATGCGCTCTATTGGTCCGTACTCATTGATCACACAGCAGCCGCTTGGCGGTAAGGCGCAGTTCGGTGGACAGCGTTTCGGTGAAATGGAAGTGTGGGCACTGGAAGGTTATGGTGCTGCCTATACATTACAGGAAATGCTAACTATTAAATCTGATGATGTGCTTGGACGATCCAAGGCATACGAGTCCATTATCAAGGGCGAAGAAATCAAGAGCCCAAACCTCCCAGCATCGTTTCACGTGCTTGTGAACGAGCTTAAGGGTCTGTGTTTGGATGTGGAGCTCATCGGGCAAAAAGTCGAACCCGGCGAGGCGGACGGTCGCGACGGCGAAGATGTACGGGAAACGGAAGCCGTATAGCAATCGCGCACACTAATTGTAATGTAACGCAAATCACATCATATGGAACAAAATATCACCAAAGTGAGCGATTTTGACAGTGTCCGTCTCCGCTTGGCAAGTCCGGACACCATTCGCGAATGGTCTAGCGGTGAAGTCACAAAACCAGAAACTATTAACTATCGTACGCAGCGCTATGAAATGGACGGCTTGTTTTGCGAGCGCACATTCGGTCCGTCAAAGGACTGGGAGTGCTATTGTGGCAAGTACAAGCGCATCCGCTACAAGGGCGTCGTGTGCGACAAATGTGGCGTGGAAGTCACGCGCTCCATTGTGCGCCGCGAGCGTATGGGGCACATCCAACTGGCAGTGCCGGTATCACACATTTGGTTCTTGCGCGGCGTGCCGAGCAAGATTGGTTTAGCACTTGGATTGAGTCCACAGGCATTGGAGAAAGTGATCTACTTTTCTTCGTATATTGTCACAACCATTGACGAAGATGCACGTACACGTGCACTGGAAAGTTTGGATAGCGAGTTCACACACAAACAGAAGGACATCAAGGCACGCGGCGATGGTGAACTACTTGACGAGCTTAAAAAGCAGTACCGTTCCAAGCGCGATGCGCTGCGTGCACTTGTCCCATATCAGATCTTGAGTGAAATGGAATACTTTACGTTGTCCACAAGCTTCGGGCAGGTGTTTACTGCCGGTATTGGCGCAGAAGCGATTCGCGACGTACTTGTGGCGATGGATGTGGATGTGATGATGGAGCGGCTTACTGCGGAATTGGATGAAGCGGATTCCTTGACGAAGAAGAAAATTCTGAAGCGGATTAAATTTTTTCAAGGTGTGAAGAAAGCTGAGATTGATTTGGATTGGATGTTGCCGACGGTGATCCCTGTGATTCCGCCGGATTTGCGTCCGATGGTGGCGTTGGACGGTGGACGTTTTGCGACATCCGACCTGAACGACTTGTATCGTCGCATCATCAACCGTAATAATCGCTTGAAGAAGCTATTGGAATTGCGCGCACCGGAAGTGATCACGCGCAATGAGAAGCGCATGTTGCAAGAGGCGGTGGATGCACTATTGGATAATTCTGCACGTCGCGGTCAAGCATCGGTGGCGGCGTCCACGGGACAGCGTCGTGCTTTGCGTTCTTTGGCGGACTCTTTGAAAGGTAAACAAGGACGTTTCCGTCAAAACCTTTTGGGTAAGCGCGTGGACTATTCCGGACGCAGTGTGATCGTGATCGGTCCGAAGCTCCACTTGCATCAGGCGGGTTTGCCGAAGCGTATGGCGTTGGAATTGTTTAAGCCATTTATCATCAACAAATTGATTGAGCGCGAGTATGCCCACAATGTGCGTACCGCCGGTCGCATGGTGGACAACGAGGCGGAGGAAGCGTATGAAATTTTGGATGATATCATCTCCCATCACTATGTGATGTTGAACCGTGCACCAACTCTGCACCGTCTCTCTATTCAAGCATTCCAGCCGGTGTTGATTGAGGGTAAGGCGATTCAGTTGCATCCGATGGTGTGTGCGGCGTTCAATGCCGACTTTGATGGTGATCAGATGGCGGTGCATGTGCCGTTGACGGATAAGGCGCGCTATGAGGCGGAAAACATCATGCTGTCATCCAAGAACTTGATCAAGCCAGCGAGCGGCGAGCCAATCACCACGCCGTCTTTGGATCTGGTACTTGGTGTGTACTATTTGACACACATCAAAAAGGGCGCACATGGCGAAGGCAAGCTTGTGGCGAATATGGATGAGGCGATTTTGGCATATCAAAGCGGCGCTATTGCCGTGAATGCGGAAATTCACATGCTCTATGATGGCAAGGTGTATGTGACATCTGCGGGGCGTGCCATGTTCAACGATATTTTGCCGGAAAACCTCCGCTACATCAATGAGGAATTGACGAAAAAAGATCTCAAAGATATTGTGGCGCGGATGTTGGATACCGTTGGACAGGAAGAGACAGCAATCTTTATTGATCGCGTGAAAAATCTTGGTTTCAAAAATGTGACGCTTTCAGGCATTAGTTGGGGCATGGATGACCTTATGGTGCCGCAGGAAAAGGCGGGGATTTTGGAGCGGGCGAAGAGTAAAGTGGAAGAAGTGAAAGAAAGTTACAATGCCGGTCTCTTGACCAATGAAGAGCGTAAGAATCGTGTGATTGATATCTGGAATCAAGCAAAGGATGACATTACAGACGAGGTGCGCACATCATTGGACAAAGAAGGTCCGGTGTATTCCATGGTGTATTCCAAGGCGCGCGGTAGCGAGTCGGTTGTGGTGCAGATGACCGGTATGAAGGGACTCATGGCGGGTGCAACAGGTGAGACGCTGGAATTGCCGGTGCGTAGTTCGTATAAAGAAGGCTTGGATGTTCTGGAATACTTCATTTCAACGCACGGCGCGCGCAAGGGTATGGCGGATACGGCGTTACGTACCGCGACGGCAGGGTATTTGACGCGTCGCTTGGTGGATGTGGCACAGGATGTCATTGTGACAGAGGTGGATTGTGGCGATCGCACGGGTGGCTTTGTGTATCGTGAAGATTCCGATCGTATTGGCATCCCTTTCGCATCGCGTGTGGAGGGACGTACAGCGCTCGGACAGATCGCACATCCCAAAACGGGCAAGGTGTTGGCGAAATCCAGTGACCTCATTACAAAAAAGCAAGCGCAGGATATTGACAAATCCGGCATTGACAAGGTGAAAATCCGCACGGCGACATCATGCAAGACATTGCGCGGTATTTGTCAGAAGTGTTATGGTCTTGACCTGGGACGCAAGGATCTTGTGGCGCTGGGACAGGCGGTTGGTACGGTGGCGGCGCAGGCTATTGGTGAACCGGGCACGCAGTTGACCATGCGTACATTTCACGTTGGTGGTGTGGCGGGATCGGACATTACGCAAGGTTTGCCACGCGTGGAAGAAATTTTTGAAGCGCGGGCGCCAAAGGGTGAGTCTATTATTTCCGAAGTGGATGGCAGTGTTGTGGAGATTCAAGATGACGGCGGAAAAATGACCACCATCATTATTGAAAAAGACGGCAAACGCAAACAGCAGAAGAAGTACGCCGTGCCGTCCAATTCCACGATCAATGTCGCCGTCGGCGATCTGGTGGCGAAGGGCACACAGCTCAATGAGGGACATATTGATCTCAAGAAACTCTACGATACGATGGGTAAGGAAGAAGTGCACCGCTATATTGTGCGTGAAATCCAATCCATCTATGCGTCGCAAGGTGAGGGTATCAACGACAAGCACGTGGAAATCATTATTCGCCAAATGTTCTCACGTATTCGCATTGTGGAGGCGGGAGACACCACGCTAATCCCCGGTGAAATTGTGGAGCTGAGCGAGTTTACCGACGCCAACACCGACGTGGAAAAGACCGGCGGCACACCAGCGGAAGGTGAGCAGATGATCTTGGGCATTACCAAAGTAGCACTGTCCACGGAGTCATTCCTCTCCGCGGCATCCTTTCAGGAGACGGCACGCGTTCTCATCAACGCCGCCATCACCGGCAAGGAAGATCGTCTGCGTGGTCTCAAAGAAAACGTCATTATCGGACGTCTCATTCCTGCGGGCACCGGATTCCGTGCACATCAGGCAACAGAAATGGAAGACACGGTATAGTCGCACAAAAGGATCCAAAGTCGCATGCAATGAAAAAACCGGCGTCTCGTTATGAGAAGCCGGTTTTGCGCTACTATTGTATTTGACGGCAGTAGCGCTGACCGTCATATCTGCTGATAAAGCAGTTGTGCGGATCATACCGTACGCCGCGATAGCCAATCTGATAGCGCGGCCGTGGTTCGTCGTCGTAGTATCCGCGTGGCAGTGTTTGACCACCACCTCTTCCGTACGACGTGTCGTATCGGTAGTTTTGGTGGCTACCAAACATCCCGCGTGGCGGACCGTACGGCATGGGGTTATCGTTGTTGATTTGCCTACTCTCGTTGTAAGAGTAGGATTTATAACCCTCTCTGCTCCTCATGTACGAGCCAAGCTCGCGGAGCGCTGTTTCGCCGAGTTGATATGCCGCCCAGCTATCTGCATGGGCAAAATCAGTTGGCAGTGAAAAACAACAAAAAACCAGAGCAGTGATAAAAAATTTCATAAGATCCTCCTATATGTATGGTCTTTTTAAGATAACAACATTTAGAATATTATAGCATCTTTTGGCAAAAAAGTCAATACTTTAGGCTTGACAGGGTATAAAAAGGACATGAAATGTGACTCGTTGCGCGCGATAGAGTTCTTTTTGTTGGAGGTGTCAATGGTGTGTGCGGGAAGGTTCTCTGTGGTATAATGAACTGCGCTTGCGTAAAAATGCACTATGGCTATTGAACGCTATCAATACTATCGGCCGCGACGCGCGCTGCTTCGTGACACAACGCACGATCAATCGAGGGCGCCAAAGGTAGTGCGGTGGCGTGTTGCGGTTTTTGTCGCTTTTGGCGTGGCGATGTGTGGCGTGGCGTGGTTTGGATGGAAGGGTGTTGGAGGATTTTTGGCGGCGAGGCAGGCGTATGAGGAGATGCGCACCGGTGCGGGTGCGTCGGACGGTGATGTGGGCGCGCGTGCACAGACTGACAACGACGCCGCCGTGGATACCACGCCACAGCGTGTCGATGAACGTATCACATCATATACCATTGCCGAAGGGGATATTCCCGCCGATGTGTTTGCACGCGAAGGACGTCTTGATGCCAATGAGATTGCGGCGCTGATTGATGCGGGTAA
>CAYRUU010000015.1:0-21929 GCA_964427825.1 uncultured Micavibrio sp. | reverse complement strand
GTCGGAGCTAGTTATTATGACTGGATCCCTGCGCTTTCGCAGCGCGGAATGACGGATGTGGAAATCTTGTCCGTCATGGCGGCGCTTTCTGTGGCGCTCGCATGGATTATTTGGCGGGTTTGGTTCAGGTCTGACGGACTGCAGCCACGCCGCAAGAAGAAATGCAGGCCACAACAAGAAGTTGCGCCGCAAACCCAAACCCAAAATTTTTTCAAATGGTTAAAGGAGGTTACCATCTTATGAAAACCTCCCACTTCTCAACCCCGCTTATGCTTTATTATGTACATCACGTACAGAAAAAGTATAAGCGGGCTTTTTCTTTTTCATTATGTCCGTCACATTCTGATTCATGGCGTGTTCCGGGCTGAATATAATGTTTTGAAAAACGATCATCCCGACCAAGATTCCACATTATGATCCGCATATGTTGTTTTTTCTTCCCATGTGCGCTACGATACGGATAGGTTTTACGTATATTTTTTTATGGAGCGTTACGAACATCAAAAAATTGAAGAAAAATGGCGAAAAAAATGGGCTGCCGCCAACGTGTACGCGACAACGGAAGATCCCGATAAGGAGAAATTCTATATTTTGGATATGTTTCCGTATCCGTCGGGCGTGGGCTTGCACGTTGGGCATCCCAAAGGCTACATCGCCACGGATGTCATTTCACGGATGAAAAAAATGCAAGGCTACAACGTCTTGCACCCGATGGGGTGGGACGCATTTGGGCTTCCGGCGGAGCAGTATGCCCTCAAAAATCACGTGCATCCGCGCGTGGCAGTGGAGAATAATATTGCCACATTCAAAAAGCAGCTGGAAAAAATCTCCCTCAACTACGATTGGGATCGCGAAATTGCCACAACCGATCCGGCATACTATAAATGGACGCAATGGGCATTTGTGCAGATGTTCAAAAAAGGATTGGTGTTTCGTTCTGATGAGCCGATCAACTGGTGTCCGTCGTGCAAGACAGGACTTGCCAATGAGGACTTGGAAGATGGCGCATGCGAGCGGTGCAACACACCGATTGAAAAGAAAAAGCTGCCACAATGGGTGATCAAAATTACCGACTATGCCGATCGTCTACTTGCCGATCTGGACACACTGGAATGGCAAGAAAGCATCAAGCAGTCACAGCGCAATTGGATTGGACGCAGCGAGGGCGCCGAAATCACATTCGCAATCCACAATCCACAATCCAAAAAAGACAGTGGCAGTAAAAGTATTACCGTATTCACCACGCGTCCCGATACGCTTTTTGGGGCGACGTATATGGTGCTTGCACCGGAACATTTGCTTGTGGAAAAAATCAAAAATGCAATTGTAAATATCGCGGACGTGGAGCGATATCAAAGAGAGGCGCAGAAAAAGACGGAAATTGAGCGCACGGCGGAAGGGCGAGAAAAGACGGGCATGCAATTGGAGGGCGTTATGGCAATCAACCCGGCAAATGACGCGGAAATTCCCATCTACATCGCCGACTATGTGCTTGCTGATTATGGTACAGGCGCCATCATGGCGGTGCCGGCGCATGACGAGCGCGATTTTGCATTTGCAAAGAAATATCATATTGACATCGTGGATGTGATTGCCGGTCGTACGGATGAGGATACCGCCTATACGGGCAGCGGCACAATGATGAACTCCGGTGCATTTGATGGTATGGATAGTGAGGCAGCGAAAAAGGCTATCACAGAGAGTGTTGGCGGCACAATGACCGTGAGTTACAAACTGCGCGACTGGGTATTTAGTCGGCAACGCTATTGGGGCGAACCAATTCCACTCATTGAATGTGAAAAATGCGGGTGGGTGCCGGTGCCGGAGGAGGAGTTGCCACTCATGCTCCCCGACGTGGAGAGCTATGAACCAACGGGAACAGGTGAATCGCCACTTGCCGCAATTGAGGAGTGGGTGAGAACAACGTGTCCGACATGTGGCGGCGCGGCGCGGCGTGAAACCAACACCATGCCACAGTGGGCAGGGTCAAGCTGGTATCATCTTCGCTACATTGATCCCAAAAACGACACGGCAATCGTGGACAAGACAAAGGAACAATATTGGTCACCGGTGGATTTCTATGTGGGTGGTGCGGAGCATGCTACGCGGCACTTGATCTATGCGCGTTTTTGGCACAAGTTTTTGTATGACATTGGTGTAGTTTCCTTTGAGGAGCCGTACAAGAAATTGCAAACTGTGGGACTTATTATGGCGGAGGATGGACGCAAGATGTCCAAGCGATGGGGTAATGTGATCAATCCTGATACAGTGATTGCGCGCTTTGGATCAGATACATTTCGGCTGTATGAGATGTTTATGGGACCTTTTGACGCGACGGTGGCGTGGAGTACGGAGAGTATGACGGGACCACGCAAGTTTATTGAGCGGCTATGGAAATTTGGAAAAAACAGGATTGCAGAGGGGTTTGCTCAGGAGAGTAGCGTGCATATCGCCAGAGAATTGCACAGGACGATTAAGAAAGTCGGTGAGGATATCGATGCCATGAAATACAACACGGCAATTGCGCAGATGATGACGCTCATGAATGTTATGGAGAAAAACAAAACAATGTCCGAGCAGGATTTTGGTGATCTGTTGAAAATTCTTTCGCCGTTTTGCCCGCATGTGACGCAAGAATTATGGGCACAGATGGGCAATGCGACATTGCTTGTGCACACGTCGTGGCCGACATATGATCCAGCTCTGCTTATCGACGACAGCATTACCATTGCCGTCCAAGTCAATGGCAAGGTACGCGATCAAATTACCATTCCTACCGATAGCACAGACGCCGATGTGGAGGTCGTCGCGCTTGCAAGTGAAAAAGTGCAAAAATACGTGGACGGCAAGACGCCAAAAAAGGTAATTTATGTGAAAGGAAAATTGGTGAGCGTGGTCGTGTAAACGTATAGGTCTATTTTTACAAGAAGGGAAGCCTCTAATAAATATCTTTTCATACCATTATGGATCGTGTCATAAAATTCCTCAAATTAATTCTCATGGTCTTATCGATTGTTGCATTGCTGCAACTAATAACAGGCCATACTGTCAATACAAGATTCTTTACCTTTAGTAAAGAAAAGTGTATTGCCAAAAGGGATCGAGGTGAAATAATAGGGAGAATAGCTAGTCAGTGCAATAGACCAAAACTTTTTATTAGAAAAACTTGGTAAAGAAAAAGGTGCCTCACTCATGCAGTGCGGCACCATTGCTCTTTTTTACGATCTGCTTATCTATCGCCATAGACGATAGGTAGGCGTATCCTCAAAACCTGTCTTATTGTGCCTGTAAGATGCGGAAATGACATCTCATATTTCTGGTATAGCCACAAAAATGAACAGACTGAGGATGATGCAGATCGGAAGAGCTATAAAAAATCAAACTACTTCCATATACTCCTCATCTCGTAACACTTTGGGGTGTGGATATTATTTTAATTTCTTGATTTCCGTGGCAATGCCTATTGCCAAGGCTTCTTCCGCAGAAAGAAATACCGTTTGATCCATCAATTGTTCTATCTCCTCCGGCGTCTTTTTCCCATTTGTGCAATGGGAGATAATGGTGGCGTAGCCTTGGGTCATAGCGGTATTAATTTTCTTCAGCGTATTTGGTGAGACGCGATTAACTTCAGTTGTGATAGGATGGAGAAAAATATGCGCATTTTCTGTTAGTGCGCGTTCGTTCCCCGCACAAAATACCACAACGGCGGCAGAGCCAACAATACTTGTGCCAATCGTATTTATTGCGGGAGGATTTTTCATGGTTTTTGAAAGCATGTAAAATCCTACAGCATCGTCCACACTTCCACCACCGCTATTGATGACGATGGTTGAATCAATGCGTTGGAGTAGGTTGTTGATGTGGTGAGTCATGCTCTGCGCATCTAGAGTGCCCGATAGCACAGTGATGGTAGTGCTTTTTTGTTTTTCTTGGGCATGAGCCTGTACAACGCTGGTACTGCACAACAAAATAACAAGAATGGCGTGATACCACTTCATAAGGTCCTCCAAGTTGAAAGGTACAGTGTAAACACCCCAAAGTGTCAGTGACGCCCTAGCATAGAATACCCATTTTTGCAAGCGTTAATTAGTTTTCTATGGTCTTGATGAGGAAAATGGTGTACAGTACAGAGGAGATATAATGCGCTAATGATATACACGACAATGGCGGAGTATAAGAGTAATCTTTTATTCTTGGATACGGAGGCGACGGGATTGGAGGAGGATGATCGGCTAGTGCAGGTGGCGTATAGTTTCAATGGGCATGAGCGTGAACAGATGTTCAATCCTGGGCGCGCAATGACGGTGCGATCCATGGAAGTGACACACATCACAGATCGCATGCTTGCGGACAAGGAGACGTTTCGCGATTCGGCGTTTTATACAGAGTTGCAGGAAATTTTATCTCGCAATGATGTGATTTTTGTGGCGCACAATGCGGGGTGAATTTACAACTAAAACTAGCTAGGCCCTATTTTTTAACCCTATTTTTTATGCTTTTAGAAAACATCAAGAAGTCTATAGTTGAAGATGACAATCTTATTAAAGATAGACAAGGCAACTATAAAATGCCTACTTATCATCCAGATAATCATTATAAACATCTATGCGATAGTAGTTACTATCATGCGTTAATAATTTTAAGACATTACATAAAAATAGTTTCAGATTTCTATTTTAGCGAAAAGCAAAAAGCCAAAAATATTGATTTATTTATGTTTACGCCGAGTATTTCCTCTCCGATGGACCCAGGGTCTGACTCTAAACCTATGCCGATAAAATTTGGAAATTTAAATACATTTTTAGTTGATTCTTCACAATTTGGATTTGAACCTTTAATCATGAATGGCTTTGACAAAGTTTATTGTTACTTACCGTCTATGCGGGGAGAAGACAATGACAAACGTCATTTAAGTCAGTTTTATCATTGCGAATTAGAAATGAAGGGAGGTCTAGATAAGCTACTGCCCATCATTGAAAACTATGTCAAAACTTTATCTGAATCATTTCTATTGATGGATAATATTATGGATAAAATAAGTGAAGATTCAAAAAAAACAAAACAATATCTAAAAAATATTATCGATACTAATAAGTTTCCCACGATTACTTTTGATGATGCTGTAAATATCCTAGTTGAGAATGATAAAAAAGAATTAGTTAATTTTACAGAACATGGAAATGATATTAGCTCTGATGGTGAAATCGAATTAATGAAAATACTAAAAGCAAACACTCCAATTTGGATGACTAGCTTTGATAGAGATCGAGTTCCTTTTTATCAAAAACCCAATCCAAAAAATCCAGAAAAAACTATTAACGCAGATTTACTTTTTCCACCAATAATAGAAAATTCTTTTGGTGGAGAAATCGTCGGCTCTGGTCAAAGACAAGATAATACAAAAGAAATGTATGAGTCATTAAAAAGGCAAAATGTTTTTTCAGGATCTTATGAATGGTATATTGATTTAAGAAATAGTCCTAGCTATGAGGTTACGTCTGGTTTTGGTTTGGGTGTAGAAAGATTTATTGCATGGAGTTTAGGAAAAGATAATATTAGAGATGTTATTTTGTACCCTAGAATTAAAAATGTTAGGACTTATCCTTAATTAATTTTATAAGCTAAAAGATATGAACAAAATTACTAAAGAAGATATTAAGAAAATGGATTATTCGCAATTAGTTGGCTTAACTAAAGAAAGAAATCGCCCATCTGGTGGAATCAAAACTGTGCATGAGGTAGCGGTAAATTCTTTTATTGATTCATCAAAGAGGGTGTTGGAAATAGGCAGCAACACAGGATTTACAAGTGTTAATATGAGTTTACTAACCGGGTGTAAAGTTTCTGGAATTGATATCAATGATGATTCTGTTGAAGAGGCTCGTAAATATGCAAAAGAAAATAACATTGATGACAAAGTTGAATTTCAAGTTGCAACCACCTTGAAACTTCCTTATGAAGACAATACTTTTGATATTGTTTGGGCTAGTAATGTAACCTCATTTGTTGAAGATAAGAAAAAAGCAGTTGAAGAATATTTGAGAGTTTTAAAATATGGGGGAATTATAGCTTTAATTCCAATTTATTACATAAAAGATATTCCTGACAAAATTCTTGACGATGTTTCTAGTGCTATAAATTCAAAAATTGATATAACGACTAAAAAGATGTGGATTGATTTATTTAAGAAAAAGTATAATTCCTGTTGTTTGGAATTATTTTATGAGTCTGATTTTGAATATAGTGACCAAAAAGATAATGTTGATAAATTTGTTAAAATGACAATAGATAAAGAGCACTTGAAAGATTTAGAGCCTTCGGCAAAAGAAGAATTATACAAAAGATACTTTGATATGATGAGACTGTTTAATGAAAATTTAAAATATTGTGGTTATTCTATTTTGCTCTTTCAAAAAAGACATGATAAGGAAGAGACCGAATTATTTTTAAGTAATAAGATATAAAGTTATGCAAAAATATATTAAACCTAATCATTTAAAAACAGGGGATTTGGTTGGCGTGATAAGTCCATCGTCAACCATCAAATTTTTTCCTAGAAGACTTCAGCGGTCAATAGAATTTTTAGAAAGTATAGGACTGAATGTATTATTAGCAAAAAATGCTAAAAAATCATTTGGACATAATGGGGGTACGATCAATGAACGGGCGGATGACATTCACGAGATGTTTTCTAATGAAGAAGTTAAAGCTATTATATGTTCTACGGGAGGCTTAACTGCAAACGCTGTTCTTCCTCATCTTGATTATGATTTAATAAAATCAAATCCAAAAATTTTTTGTGGTTATAGTGACATTACTGTTCTAAATTTAGCAATTTATAAAAAGGCGGGTTTAATTACCTTTAATGGACCAACAATGTTACCAACTTTTGGGGAGTTTGAGGGACCATTCAAATTTACACTAGATAATTTTCATAAAACATTTTTTTCTACTGAGCCTATTGGAATATTAAAAGAACCAGATTTTTTTTCAGAAGAAAATTTGTGGTGGGAGACTGAGGATAATAGAAAAAGTAAATTACAAAGAGCGTCTTCTTGGAAGGCTGTCAATAAAGGAAGTGCTGAAGGAGTTTTGATTGGTGGAAATTTAGACACTCTTTGTTTTCTCGTTGGTACAGATTTTTTACCTGATTTTACGGATTCAATTTTGTTTTTAGAAGAAGAAGGAGAGTCGACATCAGATATTGAACGTAAATTAACATTTTTGGAACAGACTGGTATTTTTAATAAAATAAGAGGTTTGATATTTGCGCGTCCTTATAATTTTACAACCGATTTTCAAGAACGTTCCTTGTATGATATTTTAGGTGAGCTTGGTTTAAAATACGATATTCCTGTGATTGCGGATGTTGATTGCGGTCACACAAGCCCAATGATAACAATGCCGATCGGTATTAAAGTTAGCATTAATGCTGAGGATAAAGAAATTAATATATTAGAGTCTGCTGTTATATAGTATGTAATAAAGTTATGAGTACAGAAAAATTTAATATTCCTGACTACATTCAATATAAGAAAAATTCTTTACAATTGCAAAATCATTCTTTTGAAAATTTAGTTGATAAATACAGAACTCCCTGTGTCTGTGTGTCATTGGATAGAATTGAAAAAAATATAACGGATTTGCAACTCATTTTAGATAAAGAATATTTTAATTACAAAATTTTTTATGCCCTAAAAGCTTCGTATTTTAAACCTATTTTAAATAAGATTAGAGGTTTGAGAAGTATTGGAATTGAGGTTTTGTCCAACTTAGAGGTAAATATTGCTGAATTAGCAGGATTTAAAAATGAAGACATTATATTTAATGGAATAGGAAGAAAAGGTGAGGACCTCTGCAAGGCTTTAAAGGATGGTTTAATTGTTAATATTGATTCAATTAATGAGTTAAAAGAAGTTATAGAGTGGAAAGGTGGGGTGTCTGACTTTAGTGTTGGTTTTCGTGTTCATCCTGAGTTTGATGGTGATGGTAATTTTGTCTCAAAAGAAAGTAAGTTAGGAATGACTTATAAAGATGCTGTAAGGTGTATTAGATTAGCTCTTTCTAATAACATAAAGGTAAATGGTATTAGTTTTCATATATTTTCAAATATAAAAGACTCTAAAAACTATTCTTTGGCAGTTAAGAGTGTGGTTGATTTTATGAACAGTGTTTCAAGTAAATTTTCGATAAAGTTTGATTATTTAGATGTTGGCGGAGGTCTTAATTCCCCTATGTTTTTAGATAAAGATTTTCTTAAAAAAATAGTTAAAGAAACCTCAAGATCTCTAAAAAGATATAAGTTTAATCAGTTATCTCTGTATTTTGAGCTTGGTAGATATATCGTCGCTGATGCGACGGTGGTTTTATCTCGTGTTAAAGCTATTAAAAATAAAAATAATAAAAAGTGGGCGGTTTTAGATATTGGGACTAACTACTTAATTCCTGCTCCAGGCTTTAATTTTAAGGTTGTGGCTACAAAATTAAAGAATAATAAAGTTAAATATAGTTTTGTGGATGGTATTTGTTCTCCTGCTGGGTTTATAGATGAGGGTTATGTTGATAAAATTAAAAGTGACGATGTCGTTTTAATTTTAAATTCAGGCGCCTATACTTCTGTAATGAAGGAAGAATTTGTTTATGCTAGTCCAGTTCATATATTTTTTGAAAAAAATAAAATAATAAAGGTTTATCCTAAAAAGAATTTAAAACAGGTTTTAGATTTTCACTATTGGAAATAAAAAATCCCCAGTATAGTTTCCTATACTGGGCGTGCATGTTTAAAGATAAGAACTTTTCAAAACATTGAACAAAATAATTCTGAACCAAAACCACTAATCAGCAAAAGCTCTTTTTTGTTACTAAGCATTTTTTGACCCCAATCCACAAAGCCACCGTCTACAAGTGGATAAATATCACCTAGATGATTATTTGCGGTTATTTTAAAGCAAATATTGGGATAATAGCCAATTCCAGTTATTCGTCCAATATCAAAAAGAAATGTAACATTTGGAAATTGATTTTTTAACGCTTTGATGACGTTATTTTCAATTTCGCCAAGAATGTTTACAGTTCCTTTGATTTTAAGATTTTGAATAATATCTTGATTTATTTTGGGTATGGATTCATAAAATCTCCTTATATTTATTTTCGACTCCTTGATAAAGTCAAACCCTTCATCTTCAGTGTTTCTTCTTAGCCATTCTCTACTCAATCTATACTTATCAATAATTGACTCTGTAATTTGCATATGAGATATTGTTACGATAACATTGTTAACATTTCTCTTTTCATTATAAAGTCCAATTATTTTCAAGTATGATTCTATGTGTTTAGTTAGGTAATTTAGTTCAAATGTATTATCTGAACAGTATTTACCAAGTGAACACATACCGAACATTTGAAAATGGGAAGTAAGGCCGAGGTCATCAGAAAATTTTTGTAATCTGAGTATTCTTTGGCTGGAACAAATATTGATGTCACCATGGAAACACTCCTGTTTTCTTCTTTGACAACACTCAACCGCTAGGGCTGTAGTTATGTCGGCAGTTAATTCAACCATCCTGACTGCTGACAGTATGTTGCCCTGTGGTATTTTGGTTAAATTACTACTTGAGCCAAGGATGGAAACAGGGGATAGAAGTACAGGTTTGAAATCTCTATGAACAGTTTCAAAAGCAACCTGGTCAAAAGAAATGATGTCTATTGGGTTGATAGTTGATGATTGGGTGAATCTGTTGCTTATATGCTTATTTATGATTGATGATGAAATTTGTCTTTTAGACAATTTCTCAAACAAGTGCATAAAGAGCCATTGTAAATCGGAAAGTTTTAAATTTTTAGAAAGCATATCCTTAACGGATATATCTTCAAGCCCTTTGCCGATTTTTTTGGTAAGTCTTGTTAAGATAGCATGCATAGTTTGACCCTCTCGGAATGGTTTTTATTGTTAAGGTGCAGTGAATGTTGAATATATAATAGATATAATCGGTTTATATGTCAACGTACAGTGGTAATGGATAAACATATGTACATGTATCACGCCTTCTCCAAATAAGACATGATCAATTTTTCTATGGTCTTGATGAGGAAAATGGTGTACAGTACAGAGGAGGTATAATGCGCTAATGATATACACGACAATGGTGGAGTATAAGAGTAATCTTTTATTCTTGGATACAGAGGCAACGGGATTGGAGGAGGATGATCGTCTGGTGCAGGTGGCGTACAGTTTCAATGGGCGCGAGCGCGAGCAGATGTTCAATCCCGGGCGCGAGATGACGGTGCGATCCATGGAGGTGACGCACATCACCGATCGCATGCTTGCGGACAAGGAGACATTTCGCGATTCCGCGTTCTATGCGGAATTGCAAGAGATTTTGACACGTGACAATGTGATTTTTGTGGCGCACAACGCGCCGTTTGATATCGGTATGCTGACGCGCGAGGGACTTGCTGTGGGGCGGTTTATTGACACGATCAAAATTGCACAGGAATTGGATGTGAAGGGGGTGATTCCGGCGTATCGACTGCAGTTTTTGCGCTACTATTTGAAAATGGATGTGGAAAACGCTGCGGCGCATGACGCGTTAGGCGATGTCCGTGTGCTGATGGCGCTTTTTGATCGGCAATATGCCAAGATGCGTGACGCGTTGTCGCATGAGGAGGTGCTGACAAAGATGATAGCGATTTCCGAAAAACCGGTAATGGTGAAGCGGTTCAGTTTTGGCAAATACAATGGCGAAATGGTGGCAGATGTGGCGCGGACGGACCGCGGGTACTTGGAGTGGCTTTTGGGGCAAAAGGAACAGACAATACGCGAAGGAGGTGGTGATGACAATGATGCCAATTGGATTTATACGCTGAAGAAGTATGTACAGTAAAATACTGCATAGTATAGAATACCCAATGGTGCAAAGCGATACTTGTCTGGGGGATGTATGTCGTGCTTATTTACTATTAGTATTATTTTTTCCACTATGGTGAAAAAAATTGCGCTTATGGGGAGCACAGGATCGGTGGGGACGCAGACGTTGGATGTGGCGCGGAAGTATCCGCGGAAGCTGCGCGTCTTTGCGCTGTCGGCAAACAGCAACATCGACCTTTTGGAAAAACAGATCAAAGAGTTTCGTCCAAAGGTTGTGGGAGTAGCGGATTCTGCTAAAGCGGCGGAACTTACACAGCGCATTGCAAAAACCGGGACAAAAATCCTCACCGGTCCGAAGATGCTCCAAGATATTGCCGTTATGAAGGGGTATGATACGTTTCTTTCAGCGACAGTGGGACTGACGATTATTCGCGCAACGATTGATGCCATTCGCGCTGGCAAAAACATTGCACTGGCAAATAAGGAGACACTTGTGGCAGCAGGGGAGATCGTCATGCGCGAGGCGCGCAAGCATGGTGCGCGGATCATGCCGATTGATTCGGAACACAGTGCGCTCTTGCAATGCCTTAATGGGGAAAATCCCAAAACTATACAATCACTCATCATCACGTGCTCGGGTGGTGCAGTGCGCGACAAGACAAAGGAGGAGTTGCAGCACGTGACTGTTGCCGATGCACTTGGACACAAGACGTGGAATATGGGACAAAAAATCACCATTGACAGTGCCACGCTCATGAACAAGGGCTTTGAGGTGATTGAGGCGAAATGGCTCTACGGCATTGCGCCGGAACGTATTCGCGTGGTCATCCATCCGGAAAGTCTCATTCACTCTATGATTGAGTATTCCGACGGCAGTATCATGGCGCAGATTTCTGAACCTGATATGCGTTTGCCAATTCAATACGCGTTGAGTTATCCTGAGCGATGGGATCGCGCTGTGGCACCACATCTCTTTGATCGTCCCTATACGTTTGCCACGCCGGATCTGAAGCGATTTCCGTGTTTGGGGTATGCGTTTGATGCTATGCGCCATGGCGGGACAATGCCGGCGGTGATGAATGCGGCAAATGACCACATGGTGGCGCAATTTCTTGCCGGCAAGTGCGCCTATATGGATATCCCGCGCACCATTGGACGCGTGATGCGCGCGCATACGGTGGTGCACAAGCCGACATTGAAGGATATTGAACAGGCAATTGCGTGGGCAACGCATGCGGCACAGTCTGTTGTGCAAAAGAAACGTGTGGTATAATGTCTAGGAAAACCTCTAATACATTAATGTAGAAAATGTATGATCGTATTTCTTGGGAAAGCTGTTGCGGCACTTGCTGTACTTTTTGTGCGTATTAAGCAAATTGATCAGTATGAGCGCGGTGTGTTATTTACAATGGGAAAGTTTACAGATGTCAAGGAGCCCGGGTGGAAGTTCTATGTTGCTATTTTTCAAAAAATTAGAACTGTGGATATTCGTACCCGTGCAGTAGATGTGCCATATCAAGAGGCGATTACGCGTGATAATATCCCCGTTCGTGTGAATGCCGTGGTGTATTTCAATGTGCAAGATGTGACCAAAGCGGTGTTGGAAGTGATGGACTTTGCTGATGCGATGTCGCAATTGGCACAGACGACGATGCGCAACTCCTTGGGCGATCGGTCGTTGGATGAACTTTTGCAAAACCGCGCGCAGATTGCCGACGCGATCAAAGAGGAGCTGGACGTCAAAACGGACGCGTGGGGTATCAATGTGAGTGCATTGGAATTGAAAGACATTGTGATCCCAGAAGATTTGAAACGCACGATTTCCAAAGAGGCTGAAGCAGAGCGTGAACGGCGCGCCGTGATCATCAAGGCGGAAGGCGATCGGATGGCGGCAGAGAACCTTGCCGCTGCGGCAGAAACGCTTGCACGCACGCCGGGTGCATTGCATTTGCGCACGCTGCAGTCCATCAACGATCTTTCTTCCGATCAGTCTAACACCACGATTTGGATGGTGCCTGTGGAAGTGTTGGAGGCCGCCAAGGGATTTGCGGAAATAGCGCGCAAACAGCGGGAAGGAAAGTAGCGTATTTTTTCAGTGCAAACTACACCACGACAAAAAATAACCCCCGTCACTATGTTACAGTGACGGGGGTAGGTCTTCACCTACCTTGGGAGTGTTGCAGGAAGTACAACTTCCAAGGTTTTTCTTGGAATAAATGCCTGCATTCTCTCCTCCCTATTGTGTACGAGCACACATGGATCGTGTGCGTCATACTCCCCTCTCTTAAGGGGTAGAATCGTTATAGAGGTCGCCCCTTCCTTTTCTGGAAGATAGGGTGCCTCGGTCCAGCCGTTCTCCATGAGGATTCGCTTCACTTTTTTAAAGATGTGAAGCATATTCTTCTTGACATCTTCAGGCTTATTGGTGCTATCGTACATAAGTACGATAGGGCCAAGCACCTTCCCTGATGTTCCGATCTCCTTATGGAGAGGAATAATCACAACCTCCGGTACTGGTATGGAGGCGCGATGCTCCCGTATTGCCGCCGTAATAATCACCCATGCGATGGCAGTAGTGATCATCATACTCCAAAAAAACATCTGATTTTTTTTCATTTCTCCTCTCCTCTTTTTTTGTTAACGTGCGACATGAAAACGCCGTTTCTCATATTTGACATTTCCGACACTTTCTTATATCATAAATATAGCTATCTTGCAATAGCGTTTTTTGTCTATGATGTATGGGTTTATATGATAGGCAAAAGAGTTGCATGAAGAACTTTGTTTAATCCATCTAACACTTTTTAGTGTGCCTACAATCAATCAACTCAAGCGTCGCGCGCGAAAAAGTCAGTCGCGCAAGAACACCGCGCCAGCAATGACGACGGTCTTTAACACACTCAAAAACAAACCCGTCAAATCACAGGGCCCGTTTAAGCGTGGCGTGTGTTTGAAGGTGTCCACGACAACGCCAAAAAAGCCGAACTCCGCACTGCGCAAAATTGCGCGCGTGCGCCTCACGAACGGCATGGAAGTCACGGCGTATATTCCAGGTATCGGACATAACCTGCAAGAGCACTCCATCGTGATGATTCGCGGCGGACGTGTGAAGGACTTGCCGGGCGTGCGGTATCACGTGGTGCGCGGCGTGCTTGACAGCGCCGGCGTCGCTGACCGCAGACGCGGACGATCAAAATACGGCGCAAAGCGACCGAAATAATTTCTCACCACTTTTGTAATTTCTTTTGTTTCTTCAATAGATATGCCAAGACGTAAACGTGTGTATAAAAAATCGTGGCGACCGGATCCGGTGTACGGCAACATCCTTGTCGGGCGATTTATCGGACAATTGACCATGGACGGTAAGCGATCCACGGCGCAGCGCATTGTGTATGATGCGTTTGATATTATTCATCAGAAAACCAACAAGGGCGGGCTAAACGTCTTTGAACAGGCGATCAAGAACGTCTCGCCGCTCGTGGCGCTCAAGTCACGTCGTGTTGGTGGTGCAAACTACCAAGTGCCGGTGCCAATCATGGGCGATCGTCGTCAGGCGTTGGCAATGCGCTGGATCCGCGAAGTCTGTCGTAAAGCGAAGGGGAAAAGTTTAGCGGAGATACTGGCGGCGGAATTGATGGCCGCTGCGGAAAAGGATGGTGCCGCAATGAAAAAGCGTGAAGAAACACATCGCATGGCGGAGGCAAATAAGGCGTTTGCGCACTTTGCGTAGTAATGCGTGCCACGTGCTAGCGTGATGTGCAAGTAAAAAATGAAAAATGTAACACACTATGAATAAGATATGGCGCCGATGTATTGAGGTGTGGAGGGTGGACTTTTTGTCTCGCTTTCTCACCGATCTGCACAAAGACATGCGAACCACGATCATTTTTTGGATGATCGTCAACTTCATTTTTGCAACGGTGTTTGTCATCGGTGCAATGACGGCGATGATTGGTGGTAAAGAGGATTTTCGTAATGCGGTGCAGATCTATATTCCGAATGGCGCACGTCTTGCGGTGAATGACGGTGCATTGGATATTCACAACATTTCCGATCCCTCTTTGCAGGTGCTGCGTGATGATGACGATACGCAGGCGGTGTTCATTGTGGACACGCGGGGCGATACCTATAGCCTTACGACCCTGGATGGCTATGCGCAAGGTATTGCACTCCTTTCCGACAAGGCGTATATCAAAGCGGATGATAGCAAGATTGAGTCTGTGGCGTATCGTAATGTGCCGAACTTCATTTTTTCCAAAGAAGAGTTCCTTGACGCCGTGGATCGGTATTTTGTTCCTGTGATCGTTGCGGTGATGATTGTGACGATGCTTTTCTTGTTCGTGGTACTGGTGATCGGACGATCGCTATTGGCGCTTTGGTGGGCGTTGGTTTTGGTGGTGACGGCGCGCGTGATGCGTACGCATGTGTCGTATCGCATGGCATACCTCAGCGTATTGAACTTCTACTTTGTGCCAACACTAGTGACAATTGTACTCATACCGTTTGCAGTACAGAGTTCCTACCTCACATTGGCGGTGTTCCTTGTTGTGTTTGTGACCAATATCATGTGGATGAATCGCAACAGGCAAGAAAAGGTGGCGCCTCCCGTGGATGATGTCGCAGAAACGGACGCAGCCGTACGACCAGACACATCGCACGTTGCACCGTCAGACCATGACTAGTCGCATGTAGTGATGCGATGGCATCGTGTGTTTATTGTATTTTTCAACTCACTTAATCAACAATTGTACTCTTATGAGCAGGAAAACTCCACTCCATCAGTTGCGTAACATCGGAATCATTGCGCACATTGACGCAGGAAAAACTACAACAACCGAACGCATCCTTTTTTACACAGGCATTTCCCACAAAATGGGCGAAACACACGAAGGTTCCGCTGTTATGGACTGGATGGATCAAGAGCGTGAGCGTGGTATCACCATCACGTCTGCGGCGACGACGACGTTTTGGAAGGAGTACCAAGTGAATATCATTGACACGCCGGGTCACGTGGACTTTACAGTGGAAGTGGAGCGTTCCATGCGTGTTTTGGATGGTGGTGTGGTGGTATTTGATGGCAAAGAGGGTGTGGAGCCACAGTCAGAAACGGTGTGGCGTCAAGCCGATAAGTACAAAGTGCCTCGCGTATGCTTTATCAATAAAATTGACAAAGAGGGTGCAGATTTTGAGCGGGCACTTGCGTCCATTCACCAACGTCTGACACCACATGCCATTGCGGCGCAAATGCCGATCGGCGAGTGTAGTGCGTTTGAAGGTGTTGTGGATCTTGTGGCGATGAAAAAAGTAACGTTTGCAGGAAAGATGGGTGAGCAGGTGATCACAGAAGAGTGTCCGGAGGAGCTAAAAGAAAAAGCACGTGCATGGCGCGAAAAACTTGTGGAAAAGGCGGCCGAGCAGGATGATGTGGTAATGGAGAAGTATCTTTCCGGCGAGGATGTGACGGAAGATGAATTGAAGGCAGCAATCCGCAAGGGTGTGCTCAACACGACACTCATTCCCGTGTTTACCGGTACGGCACTGCAAAACAAGGGCGTGCAATTGGTGCTTGATGCTGTTGTGGACTATTTGCCGGCGCCGGATGAGATTCCCGCCATTGTCGGTACGGACCCTAGAGATCCGGAAAAGAAGTTGGAGCGTGCTGTTTCTGATGACGAGCCATTTGCAGCGCTTGCATTTAAAGTGGCGACAGATCCCTTTGTGGGGCAGTTGGTGTTTTTCCGTATCTACTCCGGCTCATTGAAGTCAGGATCCTATGTGTACAACCCGACGAGCGAAAAAAAGGAACGCATCGGACGTATTTTGCGTATGCACTCCAATAATCGCGAAGAGGTGGAAGAATTGAATGCAGGGGAAATTGGTGCCATTGTTGGCTTGAAAAATACCAAGACGGGTGACACGCTTTGCGATCCCGCCAATCAAATCATCTTGGAGTCCATTGAATTTCCGGAACCGGTGATCAAAATCGCCGTTGAGCCAAAAACCAAGGCGGATCAAGAAAAAATGGCGATTGCATTGGGTAAGTTATCCGAAGAGGATCCAACGTTCCGCGTCAATACCGACGAAGAAACAGGGCAAACCATTATTGCCGGTATGGGAGAATTACATTTGGATATCATTGTGGAGCGTATGCGGCGCGAGTTCAAGGTGGAGGCCAATATCGGTCAGCCGCAGGTGTCGTACCGTGAGACGATTACGCAAGAGGCGACGGGTGAAGGAAAATTTATCAAACAGTCCGGTGGACGCGGTCAGTATGGACACTGTTGGGTGCGTGTGACGCCGCAGGATGCCGGTACGGGCTTTGCTTTTGAAGATGAAATTAAGGGCGGTGTGATTCCGCAGGAATACATCAAGCCAATCCATAATGGCGTGAAAGAGGCAATGGATAACGGCGTGATTGCAGGGTATCCAATGGTGGATATTTCCGTTGCCGTGTATGACGGTAGCTACCATGACGTGGACTCCTCTGAGGCAGCGTTTAAGATTGCGGGATCCATGGCGTTTAAAGCCGCCGTACGCAATGCGCAGCCGATTCTCTTGGAGCCGGTGATGGCGGTGCAGATTTTGACGCCGGAAAACTTTATGGGTGATGTGGTGGGCGATGTGAACGCTAAGCGCGGTGTGATCAAGGAAATGAACGACCGTGGCGAGGGTATGAGCGCCTTGAAGGAAATCAGCGCGGAAGTGCCGTTGGCATCCATGTTTGGCTATGCCACGCAACTGCGATCCATGTCACAGGGGCGCGCGAACTACTCCATGGAGTTCAGTCACTATGCACAGGTTCCCAACACTATTGCGCAAGAGATCATGGGTAATGCGGAGAAGAAGGAGAAATAGTTTTTCACTTGTGATCGGGATGCCAAACCATGTCTGTCCAGCGGCAGACAGGTAAGCACGTTCAGTATGATAAGGATGGTGGAGAAAGTTGTGTACACTTTTTTGCACATATGCGCGCGTCTCACACAACAAAAACAGCCCGTTAGGACTGTTTTGTGTTGCACGGGTGCGAAACAGTGTTCGCACGATGTGCTGTTGCGTCATTACGCGCGTGCAATATCGGTAGCGCTCAATCCTTTCGGACCTTCCGTTACCTCATATGTCACGTCGTCGCCTTCTTGAAGATCATTGAAGTCAACACCTTGCAATGCGGAAGCGTGGAAGAAAATATCCTTCTCACCTTCGCCTTGCGAGATGAAGCCAAAGCCTCGCTCATTGAGACGAACGATTTTGCCTTTGTTCATCGTTGTGGCAAAATTAGTTTTTTAACATTTCAAATCCAAGAATCTGCGTGAAAACTTCGACGAATGGTCTCGTAACAGCTCTGGTTTGACTTCCCACAGTATAGCACATCACACATTTTTTGTCCACCATTGACAAAGTGTGTATTATATGTTTTATTTTTTATTGCCATTTTGGATGATGTGGGGTACAGTAAAGGAGTTCATGAGCTATTTTTGTGGAAAAATGTATGACGCAGGAGAATGTGCAGCCGCTGTCGGAATATGCGGAGCGAAAGGAGAAACTGCAGGCATTGCGGTCGCATGACATCGCCCCATATCCATCAACGAGTGAGAGAGGTATGGCGATTACCGCGGCCCTTGCGAATTTTGAGACATTGGAGAAAGATGCAACACCTGTGACGCTGTGTGGGCGCATCCGCTCCAAGCGCACGCATGGCAATTTATCTTTTGCCGACGTGGAAGATGCTGGTGGGCGCCTGCAGGTTGCGCTGTCAAAAAAGGATATACCTGACACGTACAAGACATTTGTGAAGTTGATTGATACGGGGGATTTTGTGCAAGTGACGGGGACACTGTTTGTGACCAAGGCGGGACAACGGACGCTCTCGGTGCATGCGTGGACGCTGCTTTCCAAGGCGTTACGTGCGATGCCCACGGAGCATTTTGGCTTGAAAGACGACGAGGCGCGTTATCGCTTGCGGTATGTGGACATGGCACTCAATCCGGAATTACGTGCGCTTTTTGTGCGACGCGCAATGTTTTGGCAGGTGATGCGTGCGTTTATGACAGAGCGTGGGTTTTTGGAAGTGGAGACGCCGACACTAGAGGTGACGACGGGTGGTGCGGAGGCGCGTCCATTTGCCACACACCATAATGATTTTGATTTGGATGTGTATTTGCGCATCAGTATTGGCGAGTTGTGGCAAAAGAGGCTTATGGTGGCGGGGTTTGAGAAGGTGTTTGAGATTGGACGCGCGTTTCGCAACGAGGGATCAAGCCCCAATCACCTGCAAGAGTTTACCAATATGGAATTTTATTGGGCCTATGCGGATTATCGCGACGGCATGCAGTTGGCGCAAGAATTGTATCGTCATATTGCGCGCGAAGTCTATGGCACCACGCGATTTACGACGCGCGGTTTGACCTTTGATCTTGCCGACGAATGGAAAAATATTGACTATGTGACAGAGATTGAAACACAAACCGGCGTCAATGTGGTGACGGCACCAGAGGAGGTTTTGCGTGCGGCACTGGACGAGCGACAGGTGGCGTTTGATGGTGATAGTCGCGAGCGTATGACGGATGCCCTGTGGAAATACTGCCGCAAAAATATTGCAGGTCCGGCATTTTTGGTGGGACATCCGGTACTCATGGCGCCGCTTGCCAAGCGGATGACGGATAACGCTGAAAAAGTGGAAAAATTTCAGATCATTGTGGGCGGTGCGGAAGTGGGCAATGGCTACAGTGAGTTGAATGATCCGCTTGATCAACGTGCACGCTTTGTGCAACAGCAGGCGCTGCTGGAGGCGGGTGACGATGAAGCGATGATGGCAGATTGGGATTTTGTGGAGGCATTGGAATACGGTATGCCCCCCACGTGTGGCTTTGGCGTGGGCGAGCGTCTCTTTGCCTTTTTGGAAGACAAGCCGCTGCGCGAGGTGACGCTTTTTCCGCTCATGAAGCCGAAAGAGCACGAAAGACCCGCGCAGAAGTGAGAGTAATTTTTGTGAGGATCTCATCGAGCGGCGCCACCATATAATGCGATGCTTATGAAAAAAGTAATGCTATTTGGGACATTTGACGGCTTACACGCGGGACACTGCCATTTTTTTGAGCAGGCACGTGCGCATGGTGACTGGGTGATTGCGGTTGTGGCGCGGGATGAGACGGTGACACGCGTGAAGGGGCGGCCGCCGCGGCGCGATATCGCCGATCGCTTGCAGGACGTATTGTCGTGTGGATTGGTGCATGATGTTGTGATGGGCACTCTTGACGAAGACAAAACAACCATGATCCGCACGTATGCGCCGCATATCGTCTTTTTGGGATATGATCAGATGGCGTTTGTGGATGACGCGTACGCATTGCAAAAAGCGTCATCATGTGATTTCATTATTGTTTGGGGTCAGCCCTATAAGCCGGATGTGTATAAGTCATCGCTTTTGGATAAGCGCGATGAGAGAGTGGTGTCGCTCCGAGCAAGAACAAAATAATACATGCACAGTGTCTAATCACTGCTAATACCCTAGGCTCTACAATAAACACTATGTTAACATAGTGTTATGGGTCTTTCGTAGAGCCAAAATATCACACTACAAAATCAAAACAACCGGTCTTTGGTATTTTTGAAAGAAATGGTAGAATATATACAGAAATTGTTGCTGATTGCAAAAAACGTACACTACGCGCCGTCATATTGGGAAAAGTACCACGTTATCTATTCTGACGGATGACGTAGATACAGCGGACGTGTGTCCGCTGGGTATGATAAGCATTGAGTGCGAATGGCGATGGAAGAGAAATGAAAAAGAATTGAAGGAGAGTTTAACAAAGATGCTTAAAGATTTTAATTAGCTTGATGGTCTAGAGCCTATTCTATTATGATACTTGATGATGTCACAATTGACGCACGGGCGGGGAAAGGCGGCGATGGTGTTGTGCGATTTGCCAAGGCGAAGTTTGATCAAGGTCCCACGGGCGGCAATGGTGGGCGTGGTGGTAATGTTATTTTGCGTGGGGTGTCCGACCTTGGTGCACTGCGACCCTTTCGTCAGAAAAA
Organism: uncultured Micavibrio sp.; assembly: GCA_964427825.1. Lineage (GTDB taxonomy): Bacteria > Patescibacteriota > Minisyncoccia > Moranbacterales. The sequence continues at coordinate 1,024 of CAYRUU010000015.1, read as the reverse complement.
AAGTGTTGCGGCGCATGACGGCGCGGACGGAGAGCAAGACACCAGAAGTGGCAAGGATGGCGCCAATGTGGTGGTGCCGGTGCCGGTGGGTACGGTTGCCACAGATCTCACAAATGATAAGGTGTATGACATCGTGTCGGTGGGACAGGCGGTCGTGGTGGCGCGCGGTGGTAATGGCGGCTTTGGCAATCACCATTTCCGCTCCAGCCGCAACACATCACCCAAAATCGCCAAGCCCGGACAACCCGGTGAAGCGATTCAGCTGCGCTTGGAGCTGAAGATGATTGCCGACGTGGGGTTAGTGGGATATCCCAATGTAGGGAAGTCTAATTTTCTTAATGCGGTGACTAACGCGCAATCCAAAGTAGGTGATTATCACTTTACAACATTGGAACCGCACCTTGGCGCCTATTATGGGTTGGTGTTGGCGGATATTCCAGGACTCATTGAAGGTGCGGCGGATGGCAAGGGATTGGGGCATAAATTTTTGCGTCACATTGAGCGGACACGCGTGCTGTTTCATTTTGTGGATGCGCGTAGCACGCACCCTGTTACCGACTACCGCACCATTCGCAAAGAGCTACACACATTCAATCCAGCACTTACAGAAAAACCAGAATGGATTATTGTGAGTCGTGCTGATGATGTGCCGCAGAAGCGTGTGGATGCGACTGTGAAGAAATTGGCAAAAATCAACCAGAACGTCATGCCGCTTTCTGTGCTTGATGATACGCTCCTCCATAATATCAAACAACTTCTTAACACGATCAACAATGAACGACATCTCTAGAACACCAACACGGCGCACAGCGTCACAGCGCATAGCAAGGGTGGTTATACTCAGTACCGTCATTCTTTTTTTGTGCGCAATCTGTGCACATGGTTTTTACGCTGTGCAAACATGGCGAGCAGTGCGCGTACAAAAACAGTCCGATCAAAAACTTGCGGAAGCTCTTGCCACAATCCCCGCATGGCACAAGAAGGTGCGGACAGATCAGGTAACGCGTTTTGGGATTATTACAGA
>CAYRUU010000014.1:0-22960 GCA_964427825.1 uncultured Micavibrio sp. | reverse complement strand
TCGGCAGCGAGATGCGTGCGAAGCGCACGATCGTGGAGCACCTGTGCCAGTGCATGGGCGATTTCTTCCGGACGCTCCGGATCAATCATAATGGCATATTTCCCCACCACTTCGGGCAGCGAACTGCCGTTGGATGTGATCACCGGTGTATTGCATGTCAGCGCCTCCAGTGGCGGAAATCCAAACCCCTCCCACAGCGACGGATACACCACCACGCAGGCAAGCACCATCAGCGGCTCCTTGTCCTCATCAGGAATATCGGTCAGCACAATCACATCGCCGCGATAGCGCGATGCAGCGATGGCGGCGTGAATGGACGCAGTGTTCCATCCATAGGATCCTGCAATCACACACTTTTCCGTGGACGACGGGTGCGCACGGCGATAGATGTCAAAGCCGCGCAAAACGGCATGGATGTTCTTGCGCGGTTCAAGCGTTCCAAAAAACAAGATGAAACGATATGGCAGATCATAGGTGTTTTTCACGCGCAACACCTCGGCGCTGTTGCGATCAATCGTGCCGGCGACCTGCGTCGGCCCGTTGAGCGCCACATGCACGCGATGCGGCGCAAGACCGTACGTGGCACACACGTCATCCTTGGTGGATGCCGACACCGCAAGCACATGTGCGGCACGTTGTGCCATCAATCGCGGATTGGTGATGTAGTGCCACAGACGCATGCGCGGAGAAAATGTGTGCGGGAAATGCGCAAAAGAGAGGTCGTGCAACGTGATGATCAATGGAACATGGGACGATAAGGCGACAAAATTGGCATTGGGCGCAAAAAACACATCCACACCACCCAAAAGTCGATCCAACCGCGGCCTGCGCCAGAGCCACACCGCAACATTCAAGAGTTTATTGGGGATACGAAAACGATGCACGTGCACATGAGGAAACACCTCCATCCACGACAGATCCACGTGCTGTGCCTTCCACGCATTGAAAAACACGTGGTACGTGTTGTGGGTGTCGCCAGAAAAAACCGCCGTGAGAAAATGTTTGGTATAGCCCTCCACGCCGGTGGTTTTCCCGCGTGCAAAGCATCGCGCATCAATGCCGATGTTCATAGGACAAGCGCAATTGCGGATGCGGTGCAAAATACTGTCGCAGAAGCACCGTCCAAAAACCAATGAACATCCCCGCGAACAGACTTGCAGCAAACACCACCATAGCACCGTAAGCGCCCGGCACCGTCACCGGCGCATCCGCCACCACAGCAAACCAATTCGGTACATCTTGTCGTTCGTTGAGTTTTCGTGCTTCGGCATTTACTAGTGTCGTCACACGCTGCGCCACAGCTGCCGCATCTGTTGCAGTGCGCGTGCGGTACGTCACCTCCACAACCTGCGATGAGAGACGTCGTGCGCGTAGTGGTGTCTCATCTGTAAAAACACGTGCACGTAGTGACGGCGACACAATCCACTGCACAACCGTATCAGCAAAACGCTCATCGGCTTGCAAACGATAGAAGTGATCGTATTCATAAGCACCGCTGGACACATAACTGTCGCGCGTCACATTGAGGAGTAGTGTCGTCTTATAGCCATGACGTTGCACAACAAAAAACACCGCCCCGCAGGCAATCGCCACGACACACACCATAAGAAACGTCATCCCATATGTGCGAAAAATCGCCACAAGATCACGAAGTTCCATACACTACATGCATTAAAAGTTTGTTACTGTGCACACCGTCCGCTACGCGTACGCATATGGTCCTCATATGCGCGCACAACGTAGTCCTTTATTCTACGCTGAAAAATCTCCCTGTCAAATCCATGAGAATATTCAACGATTGTTTGCGCATCAAACGACAACGCCTCCATACGGCGCACCGCTGCCATCAATGCCTCCGGTGTTTGATGATCAAAAAAGATACCCATGTCCGGCTCGCGCATGTGCTCCACAATGTCTCCGCCGCGATACGCCACAAGTGGTCGCCCCGACGCCATTGCCTCAATTGCCACGATGCCGAAATCCTCCTCCTGCGGAAACACAAACGCCTTACACTCTGCATAGTAACGCGCCATCACATCGTCATCCACCCGCCCCAAAAATTCAATATTGCTCCGCGCCTTCCTCTTCAACGCAGTAAACTCCGGTCCGCGACCAATGATCTTAAGTGGCAAGCCGAGACGATTGAATGCCTCTACAGCGATATCATGGCGCTTATAGGCAATAATACGCCCTACCATAAGGTAGTACGGCTTAATCTTCTCCGGTGGCGCAACATAAAACCGATGCAGATCCACAGGCGGATTGATCACAGTGGCTTCCTTACCATAATATTTTTTGATGCGGCGCGCCACAAAATGCGAGTTGGCAATGTAGTGGTCCACGCGATCGGCGCTAGCATAATCCCACAGACGAACACTACTCATCACAATCGGCACCAATCGCTCCACCACACGCGGTAAGCCAAAATCAGATGTGTATTTTTGGCAGTCATCCCACGCATAGCGCATAGGCGTATGCACATAGGAAATATGTAGTGTTTCCGGTCGTGTAATAATGCCCTTGGCGAAACTGGAGGAGTCTGACAGGACAATATCGTATTGCGAAAAATCAAATTCCTCAATCGCCAGCGGCATTAGCGCGGGAAAGAGACGATGCCGTGTACGCGCCAACGGAACGCGTTGCAAACGCGATGTCATGATGGTGCGATCGGCAAATGTGCCACGCATGGCTTTTTTGTCGTAAATGATCGTGTAGATTGGTGCATGGGGAAAAAGCGCGCAAAAGCTCTCCAAGACCTTTTCCGCGCCGCCATGTTGAACAAGGTAGTCGTGCACTAGTGCAATACGCATAAAATCGTACGTCTATCGCCGCATGGGCTATGTTACTTCGTCATGAGATCCGCCGCCCACGAAAACACCGTCACAATCACCAATCCCGCAAACGCCGCAAGAAAGCCGTCAATCTGCACACCGGGCACAAGTGTCAGAATCCAAAATCCCAAAACCGTGAGGACGAGCGAAAAAATCCCCAACGTCAAAATCGTCACCGGCAATGCCAAAAGTTTCACAATTGGCAGAGCAACAGCGCTGATCACGCCAAGAACAACCGCAGCAATCACTGCTGTCGGCCAAAAGGCATCCACGGTGATCCCGGGGACAAATTGCGCGGCAATCCACAAGCCGCACGCCACAAAGAGAAGCTTCACGATCGTTTTCATACAGCGTTCCTTTACCAAATTATCATCCCCATCCTCCATCATACCACAACCCCCGCCAGCTACGTATTTTTGCGCGGACGCAAAACGGCGAGCGGTGTCCGCAACAAAATTTTCACATCCAAGAGCAGGGACCAATTTTCAATGTAGTACACATCCAAATTATACTCATCTTCAAAATCCAAATCACTGCGCCCGGAGATCTGTGCCATGCCGGTAATGCCCGGCTTAATCGTCAACAAGCGACGATGGTATTCCCGATACTTTTCCACCTCCCGATCCTGATGTGGACGCGGGCCCACAAGACTCATATCCCCGCGCAACACATTGAAAAACTGCGGAAACTCATCAATAGACAAACGCTCCAGGTATCTACCGATACGCGTCTTACGCGGATCATCGTTGATCTTATAGATCGGACCCACGCGCACGGACCGTTCCGCGATCAACTGCTTTTCATAGGCCAGCGCCTCCTCCCAGTGCGGATTGCGCTTGGTTGTGCACCATCGCCACTGCATGTAGCGAAACTTGTACACAAAAAACTCTTTGCCATTAGCACCCACGCGCGCGTTTTTAAAAATCACCGGCGCCGCCCAGTCGTCCAACTTGATCAGTGCAGCAACCACAAGCATCAGCGGCCCCGTCACCAGAATCAGAATTGATGATCCCACAATGTCCGCACATCGCTTGGCGATCTTACCCCACCCGTCCAAGGGTGTATGTAAAAGTTCAATGATCGGCTCCCCTTCAAACATTGTCATAGTGAATCGCGTCGTTTGGCGCGATGACGGGATGAATTTATATGTAATATCATTGATGCCGCAAAAGTCGTGCAATTTCGTCAGCACATCATCGGGAATGGATGCCTCGTTGACAATCACCTCGTCAATACCGATCGTCGCATTGATTTCTTTGATCTGCGGAATATTCACATACTCCACATGCCCCGCAATGCGATACCCTAAGTGCTTATTGGTGCGAATCACACGACAAAAGTATTTGATTTTTTCTCCCATCCCCACCAAAAGCACCCGATGTACACCGATGTCCTTATACGCCAAGAGATACTTCTGCAAACTGTGTAGTAAAATGCGCCCGATCATCACATAGGAAATCACCAGCACCCACGCCGACGCAATAATAAAACGCGAAGAAAACCATTCGCGCTGCAAAAAGAATCCAATAATAATGAGAACCACAAGCACCGTGGTGGACTTGAACACGTCGTAGGCCTCCGTCCAAAATTTACGCGTTGATCGGATGTTGTAGAGTCCGTCAAACGCATAGATCACCACACACACCAGTGCACTCACCAGTGCCAAAACCAAAAATTGTCGCCCGGAAATGGTATACAGTCCTTGTTTATTGATGAGATCCTGCACCAAAGCATTGTCACGCAGCATATAGGCCGTTAGTGCCGCGGCGACAATCAAGATATAGTCAACAGCCACTTGTAAAACACTGAAAAAAAGTTCGGATTTTTTCATACGTTGTGATCACTGTTTGTCGATCCGCACGCCGCGATTCCCGCAACACCCACACATGAAAGATTGTGCATAAGCCGGATTCTGTTGTGATGATAATCTGTCTTGCGCACACCGTTGCCGGTGGCGTCTTTGCGACTCTCCCGACATGTGTCGGGCACGGTCTTGCACTCCGGTAAGGATTTAGCCGTTTCACCCCCATATCACTATGGGATTCATCCGCGCACCTTGCGGCACACGGACCGGTGCACCTTGCGGCACACGCGCGTCACTGCTCGCACCTCGGAGATCACTCTCGACGGGTGTTACCCGCTACCGTTTCCATCCTTGCGGATGAAGGAGTGTCCGGACTTTCCTCTCCGTAGAGCTATCATCGCACCATCTTTCATGTATGGGTATTCCTGCCACACTGTGCGGCTACCACCCACTGTAACACACCTCTCCCATTTTGACTATCACCACAGGTTAGCGGTCGTATGTTGGAATCTTACTGCGCAGATAGGTATAGTATTCTTCATTAGTAGCACTGGCGGTCGTATAGCGTGCCATAGCGGTCGCATAGGCATGATCACCCATCATACGGCGCAACGTGGCATCCGTGACCAACCGCGTCAGTTTCGCTTCCCATTCTTTTGCATCTCGCGCAAGGAAGCCGTCCACACCGTCAGTGATCGCCTCGCGATACGTCCGATTGTCCACAGCAACCGTCGGCACACGCACCAGCCCCGCTTCAAAAAACTTCAGCTCACTCTTCGCCTCACAAAACGGATTGTCATATTCCAGCGGCGCAAGATTGATGTCGCACGATGCCACGTTGGCAAAGTGCTGTGGACGCAACGCATACGGGAGTTGCGTGATGCGATCGTGAAACTGTCGCACAAGCACATGCTCCACATCCAGCGGCCCAACAAGCAGCAGTCGCACATGGGGATGTGCAGCCAGAATATGTAAGAGCGGCTCCGTGATCGTGGCGAAATCTTTGTTGTGACTGATTGCGCCGGAAAAATATCCCACGGTCACCATGTGCTTGTCCGCCGCGACACGCGCACGCACCTGCATACCCTTGGCGGCATTGGCAATATCAGCATCTGACGCCCGATTTGGCACAATGATGGCGTGCTTTCCTTCCGCACGCATCACATCCGCCAAAAATGATGTCGTCACCGTCACAACTTCCACTGACGGATCGCGTACAATTTCCCCGCCCACACCGTTGTCATAAAGCTTGCGCTCCAGAGCATTCATCTTTTTGTAGTAGTCCATGTACTGCAAATACTTCGGATCATGGACGAGATCATCCGTGTCAAAGATGATGGTTTTTTCCGCCGCCTTGATCGCCGCAATCATAGACGCCACGGCTGACGTATACAGCGTACGATGAAAAATGAACACGGAAAACCGCCCAACATAGCGCATAAGGAAAGGATTGTCCTGCACCGTCACGGAGCAGACAAACCCCTTCTTGCGCAATTCCTCCGCAACGTGCCGCGTGCGATACAGCGCACTGTCGCCCACCCCGCCGGTAATAAATAAAACGTCACCGCGCCCCACGGGTCGCAACGTGTGTACCGCCGCATCAATGATGCGCCGCATGGCGCGCACCGGTCCGTCGCGCCGGATCGCCTGCCACACCTTGCCGATTTTAATCATGTAGAGATTCATAGTGTATTGTTTTAAAAAAGAAATGCCATTTTTCCAGTATAGCACAGCAACGTCTATCGTTCCGTGACGACATGACACGCCTCCTGCGTGCAGCTGTAGGTGATTGTGCCACTGTGATCGGTACGCAGAATGCGCGCGTTGTGTGCTGCGAGGCGGTCCAATGTTTTTTGGTGCGGGTGCCCATAGCGGTTGTCCGCACCGACAGAAATGATGGCATCGCGCGGCGCGACTGCAGTAAGAAAACGATCGCTTGTGGACGTGCGTGCGCCGTGGTGACTTGCTTTGAGGACGGTAATAGGTGACGGCAGCGTGAGTGTGTCTTCTACAACGGATGGCAAATCGCCGCCACAGTAGAATGTCGTTTTACCAACGATGAGGAAAAGACCGATGCTGTTGGCATTGTTGTCACACGATGCCGTTCTGCAGTCCGGCGTGGTGCGCGGCGTGAGCGTGCGCAACTGCGTGAAGTGATTGAGAAAGAGCGTTGTACCCACATAGGGCACGATGTCTTCCACGCCTTGTGCCTCATCAACGGCACGCGCCAGCGCGGTGAATACCGATGAGTCGTCTCGCACGATGTCCGTGTGCCAAAATTGTCGCACTTTATAGTGCGTAAAAACGCCGATGAGCCCGTCAATGTGATCGGCATCGGGATGCGTGGCGATCACCGTTTCAATTGTGCGATCCCAAAATGGCATAATGCGTCCCACCGCTTCCAGTAAGCGTGTTTGATCAGCACCGCCATCAATCAGTACTTGCTGCGTACCGTGCATAATCACCATGGCATCACCCTGCCCCACGTCCAAAAAGTGCACCGTCACTCGATCGGCAAAAGCAACGTGATAGGCGATCACGCCACACACCGTCATCCCAAACAGGAGAACACCCATCGTGCCATACATCAGCGAACGTCGTGTCATAGTACGTTATTGTCAATCATTTTTTTACGCAACACCCAAACGGCGCCAAGGATGATACCATAATACACCACAATCATCCCCATAGAAATGTGTACCGCATCTACCGCTGCCCACGGTATCCGCGCTGCATATTCCACACTATGAATAATAAAAGCAAGCAGCCCATAGGACAACCATGCACACACGATGCTAACGGGCGGTGCAATCCACGACAGCACAATCACCAAAAGCGACGAAAGCATCGCCAGTGGAATGATCGGCAGTACAACAACATTGACAAACAGCGACACAAACGACATTGTGTGAAAGTGATACAGAATTACAGGGAGTACAAAAATCTGCGCAGCAATAGTGACAAGGATAATATCAGTAATACCAAATGCGCGCGGCACACGCTGTGTCATCTGTTCCGCAAGCGGCACAATCGTAATGATGCCATATGTGGCAAGAAAGGATAACTGAAAGCCGATATCATACACAATGAGGAGCGGATTATGCACAAGCATGATCGCACCGGCAAGTGCTAACGCACCATAGGCGTGTGCGATACGTCCATACGACGCTGCAATCAAAACAAGTGTTCCCATCAACGCCGCACGCACACCAGATGCCGGAAATCCAATGAGTGCAACAAACGCCACAATGGCGACAACGGCAAACAGCGTCGCGCGCGACCGATACAGTCCGATGAAAATCAGCACACTAACAACAGCGGCGATAATAACCGATACATTGTACCCAGACACAGCAACAATGTGTGACATGCCCGTACGCGCAAACGCGTCTTGCACATCTTGAGAGAGGAGGTCGTCCCCGCCAAACAAGAGCCCGACGGCAAGTGCTGCATAAGGCGCGGGAATTGCGGTGAGTAGTGGCCGCATCAGGCGATTGCGCAAATCACCGGCAATCGTTACCACGTCAACCGCGCGCCCCACGACACTGTACTGCGGATGATCACACACCATCATCACACGACGACTAGCAAGCAACATCGGGTATGTTGGCAAAAAATCATCCGGTGGCACAGCAAGTGTGCACTGGATCGTGAGACGATCTCCCGGCGCAATGGATGGGTATTTAACATCACGCCACATCATCCGATCGCGATGCCCTTCACGTTGTGCAATAACGCGCGAATCATAGACACCAGCGCGCACATCACGCACGATCACTTTTTGCGTTGTCGTCTCCCCCGCGCGATCGTGCCATACACGTACATCGGTGTATGCCGCAGCCGCCACATGCATACCACACAGCGCGGCACACAATCCCGCCGCACCGCACCACGCACGATCTTCATGCGCAAAAAATGCAAGGAGCACCGCCGCACTCAGCGCACCAAAAAACGTCACCACAGAAAGTACGGACATTGACAGCATCGCCCCCACCACCGTGCCCACAATAAAACCCGTCGCGCCAAACGTGACGAGGCGAGAAAGATGTGGCACACGTACTTGCATAGATGTTACAGTGCTTCCACGACACTCTTAAATTGATTACCACGATCAAATTCATTGTCAAAAAGTCCAAAGCTCGCCGCACCCGGCGACAAAAGCACCACGTCGCCCGCCGATGCATTGCGCATCGCCACCTCCACGGCCTTGGGCATAGAGTCCGCAATCTCAAATGGTGTCGCCGCGGCATCGTGCCCCAATTCCCGCTTCAGCGCACGCACAATCTTATCAGTTGCCGCGCCCTTGAGAAATACCACACCCTTGACTCGCGCGGCAATGGCGCGTGCAAAATCATCGTATGTTAAATTTTTGTCCGCGCCGCCAGCAATCAGGAGGATTGGCTCCTCAAATGCCTCCAGCGCCGTCTGTGCTGCCAACGGATTTGTCGCAGCAGTGTCATTGTAATAGGCGACACCGTCTTTGCGTCGCACCAACTCCAATCGATGCGGCACACCACGAAATGTGCGCAGCGCTTCACCGATCATTTTGGGCGTAACACCAGCGGCATACGTCGCACCAATAGCGCACAGGAGATTACTCACATTATGCACACCGCGCAATCCGATGTCATACAAGTATGCAACATTATACTGTGTTGCACCGTCACGAATGATGATGCGCCCATCATCCACATAAACAGCGTGCGCCACGCCGGCAGGCGGTATATCCAGCGTCACAGATATCGCCGTGGAATGCGCTTTCGCCACCGCATCCGCCACGGCGGCATCATCAGCATTATAGACAAGCCAATCTGTCGCCTTGTGAAAAGCAAAGATGTTTTTCTTGTCGGCAAGATAGGCATCCATCGTTCGATAGTAGTTCAGATGATCGGGAAAAAAGTTGGTAAACACACCGATGCGTGGGCTCATTTTTGCAGGCGCCAAACCGGACAAACGCCAACTGGACAATTCAAATACCACAATGCTGTTTTTACGTAGCAGTCGCAGGCGATCTAGAACCGGCATGCGTCCCACACCCACCAAAACGGGATCTTTGCCCGCCTTCCGCAGGATGTGTGCGACCGCATGTGATGTCGTCGTCTTCCCCTTTGTCCCCGTAATACCAATGATGGAATTTTTGCATAGCTTAAAAAACAAACTCGCGTCAATCTCCACGGGGATACCTTTGGCAAGCGCAAGTTTGATGTGCTTATTGCTCCATGGCGCCGACGGCGTCTTGATCACCATGTCGGTGTTAGTAAAATCTTCTTGCCGATGTTGTCCAAGGACGTATGTCACATTTTTTACATCGCGCAACTGCTCCAGAGATGACGCTAATTGCTGACGCGTTTTCAGGTCCGTAGCAACAATCTTTGCGCCATGCTCCGCCAAAAAGCGGATTGTACCAATACCACCGCCAAGTAAGCCAATACCAAAAACCGTCACTCTCTTCCCCTTAAACCATTTCACATCCATCATAGACAATGCCATTACTGCCCAAAACTGATCCTAGCCGCGCACAACCTTTCCGGCGCGTACTCCTGTATATTTACCATACTTTATCGCCATTTGTCCATTGACCACCACTGCATGCGTGCCTTCGGCATAGCCCGGTATCCGCTCAAATCGCATAACGTCACGCAATTGCTCCGGCTTGAAAACCACAAGATCCGCCTTTTTTCCCGGCGCAATCACGCCGCGATCTGTTATGCGCAATTGCTCTGCCACCTTGCCGGTGAACTTGTGGATCATGTCATGTGGCGCTACAATCTTCTGCCCGCGCACATACAACGCCCACGCGCGCGCAAACGCACCAAAGGATCGCGGGTGTTCAATGTTCTCCGAAGCACACTGATCACTGTTGCATCCGGCTCCGTTGGATGACACCATCGCATGCGCATGGGAAATGCCACGGACAACGTTTTCCTCGCTGATGGCATCCACAAAAATCGTCACACGCCCATCAGACGCCAACAACACATCAATCACCGACTCACCAACAGTTTTTTTCTGCGTGCGTGCAATTTCACCAAACGTCTTGCCGCAGAAGTAGTGCGACCGCTCCGTTTGCGCCACCAACGCGGTGGACAAATCTACACCCGCATCCACCGCCTCTGCCGCCTGCCTGCGTAACGCTGGATTGCGCAAGCGACTCATCATCATACGTCGACCGCCCGTACTCGTCCATGTCGGCAAAAAGACATAGAGCACCATCTCCGATGTGGTATAGGGATACACGTCAAACTGTATGGGTGTTTTTTCAATCAACGCAAGCATCTCCGGCATCCGTGCCCAGTTGTTTTTGCCCATGACCTTGAGATGAGAAATGTGTGTACGCACGCTCGTTTTCTTTTGCAGTGTCACTACTTCACGCACGGCGTTCACCGCGTCATCCACTTCATTGCGCAGATGCGCCACAAAAAGTCGCTGCGCTTTTGCCGTCACCGTTGCAAGTGCCGCCAACTCGTCCGTGGAAATATCTTTTTCGTGCGAATAGATCAAGCCCGTTGATACGCCAAGTGCACCTTCCTTAAACGCCGCACGCACATGATGGTGCAGTGATTTTTTCTCTTCTTCCGTCACAGCGCGCATGGCATCGCCCGTAATGCCACGCCGCAATGTACCATAACCCACAAACGTGCCAAAATTCACTGCCAAGTTTTTCTCTGATACTGTGTCCAAAAACTCACTCATCGTGTGCCACCCCACATTGACGCCCTGCACATCTGCCCACTTGCGCGTGGCATTGATCATATCGTCGTTGTAGATTGGCGCCAACGACGCACCGGAGTTGCCACCGATGATTGTTGTCACACCCTGATACAACATACTCTCCATCTGCGGATTGGTGAACAAGCGCCATCGTGTATCGGATCGGTTGGAAATGTCAATAAAACCCGGCGCCACAACCATACCCTCCGCATCCACCACTTCGTGTGCACTGTCACCCCCAAGATCGCCGACCTCGGTGATGATGCCGTCGTTGACCGCCACGTCGGCGCGCACAAGAGCAGCGCCCGTGCCGTCCGCTACCGTGCCGTTTTTGATCAATAAATCATGCATAAAATTCTCTTTTTTGTCTTGTTTTTACTAGTGCCAGTATACCACCGTCTGCCGCGATTGTCACACCGTCGCACGTGACTATGCGCCGGCGATGGTGAAAAAGACTGTCCACAAAACGCGCAGTGCAACGTGAAATGGTGTGGCGAGTGGTGTCAGCAGAACCATAATAAGGATGAAAAAACCCCACTGCTCAAAAAACATCTGTGTACGTTCCGACACGGGGAAAATGGCAAACAAAAGTTTTGATCCGTCCAGCGGCGGAATCGGTAAAATATTGAACGTCGCCAAAAGTACATTCCAAAAAATGATCATTATCAAGACAGTAAACATAATCAACAGCGGCTCCCCCACAACGGTCTGCACAAGATCACCCCACTGCGCCGTGATCACGTGTTGCACAATGGCGGTTTTGGCAACAGCAGGCACGGCAAGCACCATACCAATCATTGCCGCCACAAAAGCGATCAAGAAATTTGTCACCGGACCGGACAGCGCCACCAAAACCGGTCCCCACTTTTTGAAGCGTAAGTTGAAAGGGTTGTACGGCACCGGCTTCGCCCACCCGAACGCAAAGCCCGTCATCATGATCATAAGTAGTGGTAAAATCACCGAACCAAACCAGTCAATGTGACGCATCGGCTCCAGCGACAGTCGCCCAGCATACTTCGCCGTCTTGTCACCCAACCACAACGCGACCACCCCATGCGACACCTCGTGGAGGATAATACTGTATACCAAAACAATGAGATAAAATGTGATAATGATCACTTGATCCATAATGGCAAAACACAACCTTTAGACTCGTTTACCTTTACAGTATACACCATATCTGGCTTTTTTGTAAGAGAAAAGAAACTACTTGTCGATTCAGATCTCTTAAACTGATCTACACTATTCTCCTGACTCAGGCAAAAAAGAAATACCCGTCAACAGCACGAACTGTTAACGGGTATGCTACAAAATTTTTTAACAAGAGAGTATTTTGGCAATCTCTCTTGCCCCCTCTCCAATGGTGATGTTGTGGAGTCCCTGCATACGGTACTCCTTATTCCATTGAGGGAGATCGTGCTTTCGCGACCACAGCAATGCCCAGTCGTGATGACTGCGCACTATCTGCACCACACATCCCTGTGCCGTAATCTTCTGCACATAGTGCGGAAGATGAAACGACTGTCCCTTCCGCATTTCATAGCGCAGAAGGGACACGTTTTTTGGCAAGGGTGTGCGTGTATATGCACGCATGATCTCCCGCTCCATCTGCACACTGCACGCCCCGCGCGTCATGCGCGAGAGCATGCCAGACAGTGGGAAAAGGACAGCCTGCAGCACTGTTGGAACAGGGCGGACACCCAGCGGATTGATCAGCCACACCGTCCGCACCAGGGCGTTTCTTCTGAGCATTTTGTGCGCTGCAGCCGCAACAATTGTGGCGGCATTAGAGTGTCCATACAGCTCATATGGCCCCTCCGCAAGCGCAGAAACAACCGCAGCAAAAACTTCTGCCGGAAAATCAATGGGATTATCCAGCTCGGTTTTCGGCATTGCAGATGACCGTCCATACCCCAGAGGAGAGATCGTGATTGACTCACGGTCCGCCCATATAAAGGGCTCCAGACAGCGCGCCAAATGCGTTCCGCCACCTGGATGGTTGACAATGACTGGCTTTGCCGCGCCCTCTGGCGTCACCGCCGGAATGTGGACATACTCCAAAAGATATTCCTCGCCAAATACTGACAAAGATATCTTTTTTGTTTCTCGTAAAATGCCAATCACCTGACTAAATCTCTGTCTCACCTGTTCACTTTCCATACCGCCCTCCTAGTCTTAGAACATGGAAAACAAAAGAAAGCGACATGCCTTCCTTCATTGCAAAAGAACATTGTTGGATTCAATTATAACATTTTTTTGCTTAACTGTCAATTTTACTGAAATGCGCTCCGTGATCCCCGTCATGCAACACCCGATGCATCCACATATACAATCCCGATCCCCACGCAAAAGAGCGTGCGCTTTTCCAAAACCAGCCATTGTACGGTGCACCACTACGATCATAAATTTCATAAATCACATCGTACCGGTTCATAAAGGTGGTCATGCGATCATGTACCGCAAGCGCCTTGTCATGCATGCCATGCTCATGAAGTGCCACAGCATACACGGCACCCAACCACGTCCATGCCGCGTGATGGTTTTGATATCCTGGCACACCAATCACATACATGCGTAGCGCCACACGCCACCACGGATAAGAAGGGTAATTTGTCATGAGAGGTGCCGCGTCAATAGCGTGGCACTCAATAAATTCCACAATACTTTTTATCTGATCCGCATCCGCCACACCAAAGAGTATCGCCAAAACATTGCCATCCGACGCAAAATAGTTCTGACGACGCCGATGTGTAATCCAGTCATCAAAATACGTGCCATTCCAAAATCGTGCACGGATGTGTGTAATTGTTGCGTGATATTTTTGTGTATAGCGCTGTGCCTCCTCTTCCCTGCCCATAGCGCAACACAGTGACGCATAGACGCGCAGTGCTTCCGCGTACAACACATTTGTATACAACACATGCCCTCTCTTAACAATCGTATCCATCCAATTCGCAAAAATCTGCTCATGCAACAGGCCATCACGCTCATAGCGTTCAAGCCACAGAACCGCTTGGCGCATTGCCGGAAAAATTTCCTCGACTAGCCCTCTATCATGCGTTGCATCGTGATATTTTCCGCATGTGATGATAAAGAGGAGGTTCGGATCCAATGCCGCCCACCCATAGGCGCCGGTATACTTCGGTTTTGGGACAGTGCGCGCAATACGCACACCAAGATATTTCAACCAGACATGCGACCGATCAATGCGTCGCGGAATATGCCCGCTACTTTTTTGATAACGTGCAAAAAGACGTAACACGGATTGTGTATGAGCATAGTCCTCCAGCGCCAAAAACCCCCACGACGCGAAAAAGGCATCCCGCGCCCAAAAGTCATCGTAGTGATCTTTACTCGCAACAATACCGCCATCAACAAGGGCATCATACAAATGACGATGTGCCATATGGTAAACACGGTTGTGTTGTGATCTATACTGTGTCATAATCGTCCAATGCAAGTCGATCTAAGATCTGTGCAAGGTCTTTTTCGGAAAAATAGGTCACGGTAAATGCGCCGCCGGATGTGGATTCACTCACACGCACCTTCGTGCCAAAAAAATGTGCCAACCTCTCTTCTAGCTGTCGCGCCTGTGGTGTTTTTTCTTTGATGCGACGATAGCGCTTTGTCTCACCCATCGCCTCTACCTGCGTTTCTGCTTGACGCACAGTGAGGTGTTGTTGCGTAATCACATGAAAAAGCGCCAGTTGTTTTTGCGGTTGCGCCAAGCCCAAGATTACCTTTGCATGTCCTTCCGTAATGTCGCCAGCAATCAATGCCTTTTGAATTTCTACTGGCAACGCTACCAACCGTATGCGGTTCGCAACGACCGGACGACTCTTGCCGGTGCGCGCGGCGATGTCTTCTTGCGACAATCCAAAATCCTCCGTCAAGCGCACATATGATCTTGCCTCTTCGATCACATTGAGGTCATGTCGTTGGATGTTTTCAATCAGTGCCAACTCCAATTTTTTCTGCTCATCCATATCGTCATCGCGTCGCACTACAGCTGGCACCGTCGTAAGCCCAGCTTTTTTGGATGCACGCAACCGCCGCTCTCCCGCGATCAACTCATAGCGATCGCCGCGCTGTACCACGACAAGCGGCTGCAATACGCCATGCACTTTAATAGATGTTGCTAGCTCATCTAGCTTTTCCTCATCGAAATACAAGCGTGGCTGTTGCGAATTGGTATGAATATGCCCCAATGCGATTTCTTCCACATAATCACGATCACTCACCACGGCGCGCGACGCAGCAGGAAACGCCGGCGTTCCCGGTGCTGGTCGCTGCGTTCCCTGCGGAATGAGTGCGGATAACCCTCTGCCAAGTCCGTGTTTTTGTGCCATAATACTTGCTGTTATGCGTCTAATGCGAGAATTTCTTTTGCCAGCGCCTTGTAGGCGTTTGCGCCTTTGTTAAATGCGTCAAAAATCGTGATGGGCTGCCCAAAGCTCGGCGCCTCTGCCAACCGCACATTGCGCGGAATAATACTCTCAAAGACGTGTCCGGGAAAGTGTTGCCGCATCTCACGCACGACTTGCCGTGCCAAGCGATTGCGCCGATCGTACAACGTGATCACCGCGCCCATGATGGATAGTTTTGGCTGCAAGTTATTTTGCACCAGTTGAATGGTCTCCAAAAGTTGCCCCAATCCTTCCAGTGCATAGTACTCCGCCTGCACGGGAATGATCACACTGTCCGACGCCACAAGTCCATTGATCGTCAAAAGACCCAAGCTTGGCGGTGAGTCAATGATGATGTACTCATAGTCCATGCGTACCTGACGTAAGACATTGTACAAGCGAAATTCTCGCTGCTCCATGTCCACAAGGTCAATGTTGGCACCTGCCAAATCCGCCGTCGCCGGCACCAAATGCAATCCATCCACGCCCGTGGTGACAATCGCCTCGCGCACATTGCCACCGCCCACCATTGTGGAGTAGAGACTGTGCTCCACAGATCGCGGATCAATCCCCAGCCCCGACGACGCATTGCCCTGCGGATCCAAATCCACCAAAAGCACAAATTTGCCCATATCGGACAAGTAGCTTGCCGTATTGACCGCGCTTGTCGTCTTGCCGACACCGCCTTTTTGATTGATAAATGCAATAATCTTCGCCATATCCGTGTATGATGCTCATCAGTTTACCACGTGCCGCATTTTTCCCCTCACATCTCGCATGGCGGCAGACACTTGAAATCCTTTGTATAGTATACTACAATACCCAACGTACGCAAAAGATGCGTTCATGCCTCGGTGGCGGAACTGGTAGACGCGCTGGACTCAAAATCCAGTTGTAGCAATGCAGTGAGAGTTCAAGTCTCTCCCGAGGCACACGATCATGAAAAAGAAGATGCCGGTATTGCCACCCCTCTTCCACGGTTAAAGGGAAAAACCCGATGTTGCGCGACGGCGTGCTATCGTGATGTTTCCCCACCTGTTGGTGTGGCTATACATGAAAAATTCCACGCATGTGATCCAACCCCCTGCAAACCACCTTTCTCCAGCAGTTTCGTGTCCACATCAAACACACGATTGAGCAAAAATGTGATGGCAAGAAACGCCACCAACACCACCGTCACACCGATCAGTGTGTATTTAATCGCACCTACCGCCGTGTTTGTCAGCGACCCTCCGGCAGACACAATATACATTATGCCGGCCACAGTGATAATGACAAGCGCCACCACGATCATGATCTTCACCAACCATTGCACAATGCCATGAATCCCCGCAATCAGATCACACATTGTGCACGATGGCTGACCGGACTTTCCACAATTCACCAAGGCATTGCCGGTGTCTGCAACACCCGAGCCGCCGACACCGGTGACAGCCCCGCTACCAGCGGCAGTGCCACCACCGCTATTCTCTGCGGGAGACTGCACGGTGCCATCTTGCGATGCACTGTCATCATTTTGTGCACTCAATGTTTGTGTGTCCTGCCTATTTGTTGCACACACTTCAGAATTTTCTACAAATGGTACATTCCTTTTACCAACATGACCCTTACGTAAAAGGAGAAATTTGTACATTACAGGGTCACGCAAATCCTGTTTTGTAAGGCAATCTCCATTTGTTTTTTTTACACACGGCAGAATGCAGCGACCGTTCTTCGAAGTACATGGCGCTTTACACGACTCTGGTCCACCACACTCTTTGGAATATTCTACAATAATCCGCTCATCTAACATAAAACTATAGCCCACAGTTAAAAGTTTTTCAGCGCGCATCCACTCACAGAAGGAGTCTTTATCAAATTTTTTAACATCATCAAATTTAAAACTTGTTTGTCGTTCCCCCAAAATTTCATTATCATATGTTATCCAAAATTCACCCGTATCCCTATCATAATTCCACCCATGTGATGACAGTTCTACCGACATTCTAAAAAGATCTTTTGACATTTGAGCGCTTGGATCATTTACTCCTTCCCAAAACGGCGCTAATCCAATATCACGATATAAGTTTTTGTTAGACATCCATGGGTAGGGTGCAATGCCATAATCCTTCATACGCTGCGCAATTACGGATGGCTGATCATAAATACCAATATGTTCCGGCACAACATATTTTCGCTTTCCCTCTTTGTTTATGAGAAAAAATTGATTTTTTTGTTCATCATACTCCCATCCTGTAATCAAAAGCGACTTATATGCTGCCTCATCTGCCCCCACAACATTAGCCTTATCGGAAAATTGTGGACTACTCAAAAAACTAATCACTTCTCGCCCGCGCAACTTTCCATCACCATCATAATCAAAAGATGCATTCAAGCGACCACCCACAAATTCTTTGGCAATTGTTGCACCTGTATACGCCGTGGCGGTGGATGTTCCACCATTCTCAGTAACAGTTGTTGCATAAACATCCACACGACCAGTCATTGATCCTGATGAGTAATCAATAATTTCTTGATTATTTTTCGCTGGGTCAAGACCTCCGACAGATATGACCCCCAGATGCGTTGAAAAATCAGTAACATAATCCCTGCCAAGTAGCCTGTCGCCATCATTGCCTGCACTCGCAACTATAATTGTGCCGCTTTTTTGTAAATCATCAAGTATGTCTTTTCTGTACTTTCGACTTGGAGAATTTATTGTTTCTTCTGCACTGCCCATGCTGAGATTAATAATATGTGCGCCATTATCGCGTGCAAGCGCAAGTGCTCTTTCCACTGCTTTATCATCAAAAGATCTCGGAGAGTTTTTTTCTACTTTAACAATATGCAGTTCCACCTTACCCTGCTGTATTTCCGGTGCGAGTTTTTTATAATATTCTTGGACCATTGCAGTACCGTGATCTTTGTAGGCTGTGCTAATACCATTTGATCCACCAAATGTATCATGTAAAATAAGGTCTTTTTGCGGAATGTTGAGTGCCTCGTTCGGATTAAACCCCGAATCCAAAATATAGATCTTCACCGGCTTACCCGGCTCCAGCGCACCGGCAAAAACATCGGACGCAAAAAAGATCCCTGAAGAACATAGGAAGGACAAGGAAAGTATTACCAAAAATGGCACCATGAGGAATTGGTGCATACAAAAATATTATCGTTGTGCTTGGTGTAAGTATACCACGTTTTCCAAAAGACATGCGATCGTCATCGGACCGACACCGCCCGGCACGGGCGAGAGAAAGATGTTGCGTTTGGCGCACGTGTAGTTCGCCACATCGCCCACTGTGCTTTCGCCAATCTTGCTGATGCCGCCATCAATCACAATCGCGCCGTCTTTGATGATATCGCCACACACCAGCTCTGGCACACCAATCGCTGTCACCACAATATCCGCATCAGCGATCACACGCTCCTCCTCCGGCGTGAATTGTTCCTTGCACGTACAACACACAAATTGCGTGTCGCACCCGCGACGCACCAGTGCATGTGTCATCACATCGTCAAACACATCACTTTTGCCAAGCACCACGGCTTTCTTCCCCGCGATGTCCACATCGCATGCGTCAATCAGTGCCATAATGGCAGCGGGAAATACCGGATATACACCACTCGGATCGTCGGCAAAAAACTTCGCGCGATTGTCCGGATGAAAGCCATCTACATCCTTTGTCGGATCCATCGCCGCCACAATGTCATCGGCATCCAGATGCGCTGGCAACGGTAGTTGGATCAATATGCCGTCCACATCCGTGTCCGCATTGAGAAACGCGATGACCTCCTTGACTTTTTCCGCCGACGTATCCGCGTCCATGCGGTACGTGTGTACATCCACGCCAACCTCTTTTGCCGCCTTCTGTTTGAGCGTGACATACAGATGCGACGCCGGATCGTCCCCCACAAGGATCACCGCAAGCGACGGCGTAATGCCCGCCGCGTCAATGCGTTCTTTCACTGCCGCGCGCTTTTGCCCTGCCAACATTTTTCCGTCAATGAGATGCATAGTACTATTTTTTTAAGAAAGAGCATACTCCTCACAAATCCGAATCGCTGTGCCATGTTCACCTCTTTCAAACAAATTCACCTGTTGCACCATAAAAGAAAAATCATCTTCCGGCATATCTTTGACAGCATGCGTTGCAGAAAGCAGTCGCGTGAGAGTAAGGTGCGGAGGTAGCAGAGAAAAAGCATACGATGTTTTCTTACTACCGTGTTGTCCAAGTATCAAAACAAGATTCTTTTCAATACGCGCAAGCTCTTCCGTCATGGCATACTCCATAAAGATCCACTCGTTCTTATAGGCGACACATTTCGTGCTACGAAGAAAAAAGGGATGGCATGTATTTAAAAACGTTTTGACATCCTGAAAAATCAGAGAAGCTTTTTCTTGTGTGCATGTAAAGTGCGCTAATGAGATATGTGGGAGGCAGCGCCCTTCTTCCAGGATAAAAAATGTACCCTGCGGAGCAATAGCCGCGCTGTGTGCATATGCCTTTTCGCAAATATCGCGCGAAGGATCAATGGCAATATTATAATCCATCATCATTTCACTGTTACATGTTCACAAAAAACATCACAAAGATCACGGCAATCACAATCCGATATACACCAAATACCGTAAATGAATGTTTTTTCACATATGCCAAAAACGAGCGCATCGCAACAATTGCCATCACAAATGCCGTCACAAATCCTACGGCGAGCACACTGGTCTGTTCTGCGGAAAACAGCATGGCGTTTTTCATCACATCCAACCCCGTCGCTGCCGCCATCGTCGGCACCGCAAGCAAAAACGAGAATTGCACAATCGCCGCGCGCCGCATCCCCAAAAACAACCCACCCACAACCGTTGCCGCCGATCGCGACACTCCTGGCACCATCGCCAACGACTGACACACACCAATGAGCGCACACATCCCATACGGCATATCCTTGATCTCCGCAAGGGCATCGTCTTTTTCCGTGTGCCATCGTTCAAAGAGAATGAGCGCCACACCGCCCAAAAGCAGCATTGCCACAATCAGACCGTAACTCTCCATAAATACCGTCTTGACAACCTTGTACAATACAAGTCCGATGATCGCCGTCGGTACAAACGCCACGGCAAGCCGCTTCACAACGTCCCACTCCAAAAAACTACGCCAATACAACGCCACCACGGCAAGGATGGACCCGAGCTGGATGATGATCTCAAAACTCTTCATAAATGCCGTCTGCTCCACACCCAAAAGCCTCGACGTCATAATGAGGTGTGCTGTCGACGACACGGGCAAAAACTCCGTGAGCCCTTCCACACATCCCAAAAAAACGGATTGCACTAATGATAATTCCATACCTACCAAGTGTAGCGCACAACGACCATTTTCACAATGCTCCGTTTTTTTTCATCCATTCCACCCCACCCTGTGTATAAGAGATATCATGATACAGATCTTCCTAAAACATCACCCACTGCGGGAAAAACAAACACCAACAGTGCCAAGCGCACGACCAGGCTTGCCCCAACCGACGTTCATCGGCATAGCCAACGATGACAAGACTGTCATTAGAATTAAGGCTGTTCGTCCATGTATAGATTTCTTCCAGTGGCTTCGTTGCA
Organism: uncultured Micavibrio sp.; assembly: GCA_964427825.1. Lineage (GTDB taxonomy): Bacteria > Patescibacteriota > Minisyncoccia > Moranbacterales. The sequence goes on along the minus strand of CAYRUU010000014.1, from coordinate 1,615 downwards.
AAATTTTTTGCCGCCGTGAGGATGCTTTGGAGACGTTCGGAGTAACGTTCTCGGATGATTTGATTGATAGTGAGCGCTGCTAGTCTTTTGGCAGCCTCTTCGTTGTCTTCGTCGTCTATTGATGTTGCAAGTTTTTCTAGTTCTTGTTTTTGTGCATGAAACTCTGCAATAGCTTTTTGATAGTGCTCCGGCAGTGGTGTGTTGGGAAAGACGTTTTTTGTAAGATAGGTGATGAGAAGTTCTGTTTGTTGGATATAGTCTTTTTTTGTAGAATCATTGATGATGTCCGGTGTGGTGAGCCGCCAGCCTGGGCGGGGTGTTTGGGCTTTGAACAGTGTGTTTGTTGCGTGACGATTATCCCAAAGAAATTTTCGTCCATCGGCTGTTTGGTTTGTGACAAGTTCTTGCATATATCCTACCGTCATGGGTCTGCCATCTTTGTCTGTGTCAAAGAAAAGCTCCAGCACGTGACCAAGTTTTTTGGCATGAGTGAGTTCTTCTTCGGAGAAAGGAATTTTGGGGATGTTTTCTGTGTCAAAAATTGTGCCGAAGGTATTTTCCAATTGGGCGAGACCGATAAATTGTTTATTGCCCATAATTTCTTGAGCACGTTCGGGTATGACAGAGAGAAATTCTTGGAATTCTTTTTGAAATTGATGTATTTTAGTTTCTAATTGTTTTTTGATTTCCACAATGCTTTCTCCTTTGTCATTGTGGACTAAACCGTCTACTTCTGCACGGTCTTTTTCTTGTTGGAGTTTATGGAAGAGGGTTTGTAGTTCTTCCAGACGCTCTTTGTAATTTTGGCAGGTTGGGGATATGTTTGGCATGGAGGTGTTTTTTAGTTGATATTGTTTTTAGAAAACTATCTGAAAAATAGGCTACTCTGCTTCTGCACAGGCTAACGCTTTTCCTTCTTCAAACTGCGCCAGCATGCTTGCGGCATTTTTGAGAACATCATCTATCGCGTCAAATTCACTGTCGGGAAGTTTTTCTTTGTTGTATTTATCATGACTGTCCTCCGGCGCGTCCATGTCGGGAAACTGTGTCCGCTCCGGCGCTTTCCCAAAAGCCAATTGCACCACATCGCGCGCACTCAAAAATACACTGTCACGAAACACGTCGTGAAATTTTTCCGGATGAATATCCTGCCGTGTCAGTGGTCGTACAATCTCGGCAATGGAACCATAATCTGGCATTTTCCAGCCCGCAGAATCGTCAAAAAATCCCAACAAACGTGCTTCTTGAAAAAGTAAGGCTTGATCTACCGGCGATACTGCCTGATCAATGAAACTTTCCCACAACGCCTGATCCACGGTGCTGCCATCTCTACCCCGATCGTATTTTTCCATAATACGGTCTAGATCTCTCACCGAACACACGGATTTTTTCAACTCCACCGTTTCCAAACGATTAACCCCGGCAAATCTCATCTGACCAACCACCTTGCCGGAAAAAATATCCTGTGTTTTTCTGGCAAATTGCGCCAAAAGCCAAATCTTTTCCAGATCGCCCGCAGGAAGCTGCACGCCTTTGGTTTTCTTTCTTATTAAGACCTGCTTCAATATGTCCCCAATGCTCACTATTCATACTCTCTACGATAATGATTAACGCT
>CAYRUU010000013.1:8991-27006 GCA_964427825.1 uncultured Micavibrio sp. | reverse complement strand
TTGTGACCCCAAGGAGAATCGAACTCCTGTTACAAGGATGAGAACCTTGCGTCCTAACCGCTAGACGATGGGGCCGGCACAGTACACAGTACCACGTGCATAGTATACCAAAGAGTACCGGAAAAATCAACACTTTTCTTTGGTATATTTTTTCAACAGCGCTCTGTATGCAATTGAAACGGACGCGCGCGCCACTCCGCATCCTGCCGACACAAGACATCCGATGGATCAACACCTTCCGGCAAAAGCCGCTCCACTACCTTCTCCATACGCATCCCCTGCGACCCTTTCACTAACACACGATCCCCCGCCCGCACCAACGCCGCCACAGCCTCCGCCGCCTCCTGCGGTGTTTGCACGTGCGTTATGCGATCTGCATGCCATCCGTGTTTACTCACTGTGCGTGCTGCATGCCGCATGTGTGGACCGACAACTACCGCGTGGTCAATCATATGTTTGTACAAATAATCGCCAACCGTACGGTGCGCAGACGCACACGTCCTTCCCAGCTCCAACATATCTCCCAAAACGGCAATTGTGCGTCCTTCACGTGGCAGCGCGGCAAGTGTGGCAATGGCGGATTCTACAGAAACAGGTGAGGCGTTGTAGGTGTCGTCAATAATGCGCACACCGTCCCTGCCGTCAATAATGCGCATGCGCCCCGGCGCACCAACAAAATGCGCAAGTGTCGCAACAGCATTCACCATATTGACGTGTAGCCAATCCGCCACAGCAAGTGCAATCGCCGCCGACTGTGCCGCATGCGGTGTATACACGTGATGCAAGCGCACAGGGATCACCTTGCCGTCATAGTTGAATTTAAACGCAATACCAGAAGCGTCGTGCGTGGATTGATCCACACACAAGTTGTTGCCCGTCACACGGTAGTAGGCGTCGGCGCGCTCTCCATACAAACGCACCGTCACGGACGCATCCGGTATCGGCGCAAGATGCACATACCGATCATCCGCATTCAAAAGTGCCAAGCCGTTTTGCTTCACATGTGCCACCATGCCATACTTCTCGCGTGCAATGGCTTCTGTGGACGCAAAAAATGCGCGATGCGCCGGCGCAATCACTGTCACCACTGCGACATCCGGTTGCACAATGCGCATCAAGTAGTGCATATCCCTTGGGCGATCCACACCGCACTCCACAACCACCACACGCGGATACGATCGCGCCACAAGCGCGCGTATCCACGCTCCCGCCACAACCACCACATCACGCACACCGTGTAATGTACGATCCACCCCAATCACTGTCAGCGGCACGCCCATTTCATTATTAAAATTCTTGTGGGACACACGCACCGTCATGTGTGCACCCAGCACATGTGCCACCATGTCTTTCGTCGTCGTCTTACCTACCGAACCCGTGATCGCCACGACTAATGGTTTGTGACGCCACAGCACAATCTGTGCCATGATTTTCATCGCGCGCTCCGCAAGAAAAATTGTCATCGGGACTTTACGCATTGTCTTCATTATTATCTATTACACACCATCCCCGGCGTCCACCACGTCACGTCTACGGCGCGCCCACATCCGCCATGTGCGCTGATGAGGGTTGTGGTGTCTGTTGCGAAATCGGCTCCGTCGGCACAATACCATACACATCCAACAGGTATTTCATCACCTTGCCAAACGTCGGTGCAGCACTAGACTCCGCCCATATCACTTTCGTCGGCTCGTCAATGCGCACAGCAATCACAAAACGCGGATCATCAATCGGTCCATAGCCGGCAAATGTGCCGATGGTGCGGGAATCATCATACCCTTTTGCGCCAGACTTGGCAACCTGCGCCGTTCCCGTCTTGCCGCCAATCACATAGCCCGGTACATCCGCGCGCTTGCCATGCCCGTTCACCACAACATTGCGCAACATCTTGCCGATGCTTCGCGACGCTTCCTGGCTGATCACGCGATGCACCACGCGTGGCTCCACCACTTGCTCCACACCGTCCGCCGTGACAATCTTTTCCACGATGTGTGGCGTCATCAACTCCCCACCATTTGCCAACGCGCCATAGGCAGCGACAACCTGCAGGAGTGTCACCGCAATACCCTGTCCAAACGACGCCGTGTAGTACTCAATGTCCCGATTGACGCGTGCAAGGTTGCTGATGTCACCATCCGCTTCTGCCGGCAATGTGATGCCACTCACCGCACCAAACCCAAACCGCTCCAAGTATTCCTTGAACCGTGCATTACCCACCAGCCGCTCAATGTGAATCATACCCGTGTTAATAGACTGTTCCAAGACCTGCGTCATCGTCTGTGTGCCATACACCTTACTCTCGGAATTCTTGATGGTATACTCCGCAATTTTCACACTTCCCGTGTCGGTATACGTACTATCCGGCGTAATTTTTCCCGCATCCAACCCCATAGCGACCGTGATCGGCTTGAACACTGACCCGCACTCATACTCATCCGATATGACACTGTTACGAAACACAGAAACATCCTGCACCGTACCATAGTCATTAGGCGAAAAGGTTGGCTCATTTGCCATGGCAAGAATACGCCCCGTCATGGGATCCATGACGATAATGGCTCCACTTTTTGCGCCATACTCCGCCACAGCTTCTCGCAAGATACGTTCCACTTCATACTGCACGGCATAGTCAATCGTGAGATAGATGTCACTGCCGTCGCGCGGCTCCTCCAGCGTCCGATCTGCATTACTCATCCACCCGCCACGCGCATCACGCATCTGCACTACGCGCCCATCTGTGCCATGCATCACTGTATCAAACGACGCCTCAATCCCATAACGTCCAACATACTGCTCCCCATCGGAACCAACAAAGCCTACAGTCTGCGCACCCAGTGATCCACCCGGATAGAATCGAAAAAACTCCGGAATAAAAAAGAGCCCCGGAATATTCTCTCGTACAATTGCCTCTTTTTCATCCCTCGCCACTTTGCGCTTCAGCACTTCGTAAATATCGTCCCGTTTCGCCAGCTTCCCCAACACATTCTCACGCGACACACCAAGCGCCGCCACCAGACGATCCGCAACAGCGGGAATCTGATCGTCCGGCACATCGCGCGGCGACACATATGCCAAAAAATATTCCCGATTGACCGCAATCGGATAGACGCCGTCATTGTTTTTGAGGAAGACTTCCCCACGATACGCCGGCAAGACTTTTTCCATGGTGTGTTGACGCGCCGCAAGATCCACATAGCGCTTATGCGCCACAACCTGCAAAAAGACAATGCGTCCGATGACAATACCAAGCACACCAAGCATCACGATAAATAGCACCGTTGTGCGACGATACAAAGCAGGCGACGTGCCGACAGATTGTGTTTTTGCATAAGGTGTACGCGCCATAGCCACACATTACTGTTGCGTCAGCGCAACGCGATTATCTTTTTCAATATAGGTTGCTTCGGTGATCTCTTGCATACCACGCTCCTGCACCGTGCGCTCCACATTTTCCAACGACGTCAACTGCGCCTCCTGCACAACAAGCTGCTCATTTTCACGCGCAAGTGCGGCAATATCCTTTTCCATTGTATACATCACATCACCCTGAATTGCCGCCTCGTTCATGCTGAACAAATACAAGACGCCTGTCAAGACAATGCCGACAAAAAGAAACACACCCACCGAACTGAAACCCTGTGCGTTTTTCATTCGATGCGCTTGATTGGATTGTGTACGACAGTGGCGGCGGTAGATACAATACGATTGCCGCCCTGCGATCATTTTACGATTTGGCATGCTGGCTGAATGAACCAACGTGCCCCCCTCACACGTTCTTCTTTTATTTGTGTTTACACCTTCTGCGCAATACGCAGTCGTGCGCTGCGTGCGCGTGGATTATTGCGGACATCCTCTTCCGTGGGTGTGATCGGCTTTTTGGTGAGAATGTGCACCTGCGGCGTGTGTTCGCAGACGCACAGTGGCACATCCGGCGCACAGATACATCCCCTTGCATATGTACGCAGTACGTTTTTCACCGTACGATCTTCCCCAGAATGAAAGGATACCACCGCAATCCGTCCTCCCGACGTCATCACATCAATTCCCTCAGTAAGAAACATCTTCAAGTGCATGATCTCTTCATTGACCGCCATACGCAACGCTTGGAATGTGCGCGTCGCGGGGTGAATCCGCGTCGCACGACGTGCAGCGCTCGGCAATGCCGCCACCACAATCTCCGCCAAGCGCACCGTGTCGGCAATTGGCCGTGCAGCGACAATGGCGCGCGCAATGCGTCGCGCAAAACGCTCATCGCCATACTCCTGCACCACCTGCGCAATCTCCGCCTCGTCGGCGTGATTGACAATTGCTGCCGCCGTACGTTCCTGTCGCACGTCCATGCGCATGTCCAATGGTGCCGCATGCGCGAAACTAAAGCCGCGCACTGCATCATCTAGCTGATCCGACGACACGCCAAGATCCGCCACAATGGCATCCACCTGCGCAATACCCATGCCCTTCAAGACACTTCTTATCCGGGAATAATTTGAATGAACACCGTGGACCCTGTGGTCCGCATCATATTTTTCACAAAATTGCTCCATCGCACTGCCGTCTCGATCCATTGCCACCAGCATCCCACTCTCGCCAATCCTCTCCAAAATCGCCGCACTATACCCACCACCTCCAACCGTCGCATCCACCACAGTCATCCCCTCTCGCAATGCCAATCCGTCAATCGCCTCCGCCACCATCACCGGCACATGTCGTGTCATACAGTCTCGTCATTCGTTTAATACACTCCCAGCTTGCCCAAATTCTCTGCAATCTCATCCGTATTTTTCTCCGCATCGCGCTTATATTCCTGCCAGTGCTCCTGATCCCAAATCTCCAATCGATTGAACAGCCCTGCCACAATGACATCTCGATCCAACGCAGCGTAGTCTTTGAGATAGTCCGGGATCAGCACGCGCCCCTGTGCATCCATCTGCACATCCGTCGCACCGGCAAGCATGAGACGCACAAATGCGCGTGTCGCGCTCTCACCAATCGGCATCGTACCCAACTTCTGCGCCAACTCCTGCCACACATCCAGCGGATACACGAACAAACATTTGTCCAAACCACGCGTCACCACAACCGTCTTTCCCAGCTCATTGCGAAACTTTGACGGCAACGCCAATCGTTTCTTGGGATCAACCGCATGATTGTATTCGCCGATGAACATACTTCCGCACTTTGTCAATTTCACCACTTTTCACCACTTTACTGTCACTTGATGACATTTTACACCACTTCAATATCATTCGTCAATACACCACATACGACAAAATACGTAAAAAACAACAAAAAGGACAACTTATCCACAAGTTATCCCCATTTATTCGTCATAATACCTCTTCGGCGCGCACGTCTTGTTATTGTGCGATTATACCACAAAACGATATGTCGGTGATTGTGTGTCGTGATCGTCCGATTGTGCCTCACGATTACTCACCTTACCGTTCATTGTCTCCAAAAGTGTTTTTGCCGATTCTTGGTTGATTTTGTTCATGCGCTGCACCTGATCATTGCGCCGCGTGGTAGCGACATCCTCGCCTTTCACAGGAATTTTATGTACATTATGTACCTCCGGTACGTTTTTACTGTCAGTGCGCGATTTCGGCTGTGGCAGATCACTGCGGCTACTGTGTTTGCCCAGTGCTTTTTTCAGGGCGTTTTGTTGCTGCATAAAACGGTGTACTTCTCCGCTTGTAATATCTTTAAACCCCATATTTCTTGTGATCTCTCTATGTGCAGAACCACTCACGTGATGCGTGCCCACAACATGTTTGAATGCGTCACGCACTTCACCAAAGGTGACCTTGCCGTCACTGCTCGCTTCTTGAAGTTTGTTGATCATGTCGCGCTTACGCTTCGGATTTTTAAAGACTTTTCCGTGTGGATCTACCGCTTGCAGATAGTGGTGCACCGCACTTTTACGCCCACCAAAAAAATCTTTCCTTTTAAATACCGTCTTTGATAATGACATAGACTATATTACATGGGATTATACATTATAATGAAAATAGCGTTATAAGACAGGCCTTGTTGTTGGCTGCACAATGTCACGTAAAATCGTCTCCATGGTATGGTACGATATGCCGTTCTCCGGTACATTGCAAAAATACACGGAGACCAGTGTCTGTGTTCCGTGTACATGTGCGTAATATGTGTCACGTTGTGCATCGTTGCGCTCCAAGTCATGATTTCTATAGATGATACTGCGGATGCCGCCACGCACATCATCCCACCGTAACGTATACAGCGGATATGTCATGAGTGCATCATCGTTGTCACGTTTTGGTGTTTCCACAACGATGATCGTTATACCGGCACCAGCGTCATGCTCTTCATACACACGTACAGCGCCCGTCCTACTGTCATAGCGACGTACCTCACGAAAACCCTCTGGTGCAATAATATCTTTGAACAAGAAATAGTCCTGTGGCAACCGATCAATCGGTGAGATCGTGTTCCACTGCGCTGCGCGATACGCCGACAATGTCCGCAGCCACGGTGCACTGTCATCGCTGTAATAGATAACGCTAATACACCACGCCATAACCACAGCTACCATGATACTCACACTCAACGCAGCAATATGATGTGCTGCACCATATAGGCGATAGGCAATCACAACAGAAACCACGCCAACAGCAAAGAGTACATACGGCACAACGAGAAAACTACCAAGCGGCATGTCGTGCAACCACGTCACTGTCATAATCAAAAGGCTTGCCGTACATAGTGTCGCTACGAAAAGTGCACCGTATGTTACACGCTTTACAATAGTGTGTTGTTGTTCTGTGCGCTGCATGATGTCATTATAGCACACCCCGCGCAGATCCAAAAAACACACCGCTCTCTGTACACCCTAACGTAGCACAGCCTTGATGCGCCGCACACCGGCGGAAGAGCTCTCTTCTTTGGTAATGGTAAATGTTCCACCGATGTCCCCCGTGTTGCCCACGTGCGGACCACCGCAAATTTCATTGGAAAACCCTTCCACACAATATACCTTAACCACATCACCATATTTGTTTTCAAATGCACCCTCGGCACCCGCGGCGCGCGCCTCCTCCAATGTCATCTCCGTCATTGTCACGGGAATTTTTGCCACAATGGCAGCGTTCACGTAATCCTCCACTGCCTTTTTTTGCTCCTCTGTCATTTTTTCCGTATGGGAAAAGTCAAAACGCACGCGCTCACCGTTGATATTGGATCCCTTTTGATGCACGTGATCACCCAACACCTTGCGCAGTCCCGCCAACATGAGGTGTGCCGCCGTATGCAGCCGCATCGTCTCTTCTTTATTGTCCGCAAGTCCGCCCTTGAACATTCCCGCGCTCGCCGTGCGAGAGAGTTCCTGATGCTTAGCAAGTTCCGCGTGAAACTCATCCTTATCCACCGTAATACCTTTTTCCTGCGCTAGCTCACACGTCAATTCAATGGGAAAGCCGTACGTCTGATAGAGATCAAACGCCACCTTCCCCGTCACAGTGTCATGTTTGGCGAATTCACGCATACCGCTTTCCAAAGTTTTCCGAAATTTTTCCTCCTCCTTGTGCAACTCCGCCGCGACGGCGCCTGCCAGAACCCCCGGATACACCGCGCCGTACACGTCCTGCACCACGCGCGCAACATCCACCGTGAAGTGCGTGGTAATGTCAAGGATGTGCCCTTGCCGAATTGCACGCCGAATCAGACGTCGCACCACATAGCCGCGTTCGGTATTGGATGGCACCACACCATCCGCAATGAGAAATACGCTCGTTTTGATATGATCGGCAATGATACGCATAGCACGCGTCACGTCGTCCGATGCGCCATACGTCTTGCCGGACGCTGTCGCAATTGCCGCAATTATTGGCAAAAAAAGATCCGTATCAAACACATTACTCTTGCCATCAAGCACGGTGATGGTGCGTTCCAGCCCCATGCCCGTGTCCACATTTTGCTGCGCCATTTTTTCAAAGCGCCCCTCCGCGGTTTTATGAAACTCCATGAACACGTCATTCCATATCTCAATCAAGCGAAAATCATCCACCCATTGCTCATGCGTCTTGCCGGCGATCGTGCCTTCCTCGGGTCGCGTGTCATAGAACATCTCCGTGCACGGTCCGCACGGTCCCGTGACACCCGCTGGTCCCCACCAGTTGTCCGCCGCGCCCAAAAGAAAAATCCGATCACCTTCCTGCGCCGTTGCACCCTCAGCGCACACGCCCGCCACAATCCCCGCCGTGGCAAACTGCTCTTGCCACAGCGCAATAGATTCATCGTCCGTTGCGGCATGTTCATCACCTGCAAACACCGTCACGTATAGTCGTTGCGGATCCAACCCCAACCACCGCGTATCCGTCAGAAATTCCCAACTCCATGCAATCGTCTCTTTCTTAAAGTAATCGCCAAGCGACCAATTGCCCAGCATCTCAAAAAACGTACAGTGCCGATTGTCACCCACGTCATCAATGTCTCCCGTACGTACACACTTTTGACTGCTTGCCAACCGCGTGCCCTTGGGATGTTTTTCCCCCATCAAATACGGCACAAGCGGATGCATGCCGGCTGTGGTGAAAAGCACTGTGGGGTCGTTTTCTGGCACCAACGGCGCCGACGGAATCACCGCATGCCCCTTACTCGCAAAAAATGCCAAATATTTTTCTCGTAACTCTGCCGCTGTCATAGAACGCTCTCATTAAAAATTGCACCATTACTCCCAAAATACCACAAGAATGCGACGTTGTACATACATGACACGCACATCACACGTCTTGCGTCGCACCACAAAAACAACGATTCACAAAAAAGTCGGCATTCTCATAAAGGAGTTTTTGTCAACATAGGATAACAATACAATGAAAGACGCACTCCCACAATTGAATACTACCTGCGAAATTTTTTACCACACATCAAAAACCGAAAAAATCATTGCTGATCGTTTCGGTTTTTTTGATAGTGTAAATTGCCTTGTGTGCTGTCGCGTCCTATACCACGCCGCGATAGCGCGCGATGGGCATGCGGCTTGTCGGGACAAAGCCGGGTTCCGCATCCACAACGTCCTGCAAACGATTGACAATGGTTGCGCATGTCAATTCCACCGTCGCTGGTTGATGGATGAGAACGCTGGTATTCGGTTCGCCCTCAATCGTCCAATCATTGGTATCCACATCATTCGGCGCATAGACTTTGCCGATACACTCGGCGACAATCTCCACACCTTCTGCCGTCTGCACCGTCACGATGGCGTTCATGCCTGTAGCATTGCCCGCCGGTACCGTCATACCAAGCGTGGACGATACCAAGTCTTCCGTGTGCGTTGTCGGCACCAATTTCTGCGTAATGTCGGTGATGGTCAATCCCAACGCATCACATAGCCACTGGCTGGAGTTCCACATGTACGACGGCAGAGCAGCGTTTTGCGCAATCTCCCTGTCAAAATCCTCCATAGACAACCCCGCACCGTGCACTTGCGCCAATGCAATACCGTAATCTTCCACATTGTAACTGCTCACGCCCTTGATCCGTGTGATCTTATGCGTTGCACCGGCAAGTGTGGTGATGAGATTGCCCCAAAACACGTCCTGATAGCCGGAGCCTGTCAATGTGATACCCTTTTCTTTTGCCGCCGCATCCAAGGCATCCGTGATGTCCTTGGACGTGGTGAACGGATAAAGTGCCTCCTCGCACGTGCTGATGGCATTGACGCCATAACGTACCGCACGCGCAAAGTGCGGTTCCATATCGGTCATGAGACTGGCAATAGCAATGATCGCCACATCCGCCTGCGCCTGTGCAAATACTGCATCCGCATCGCTACTCACCGTAATGCCCATTGGTGCATCCACACCAATGAACGTGGCAATATCTTTACCGACAACCTCCGGATCGTTGTCAATCGCACCAACGATCGTGTGCCCCTGTTCATGGAGATAGCGCAAAAAAACTTGCCCCATCTTGCCGCACCCGTATTGGATGACACGCAACTTTTTATGCTCCGCCATAGATTCTTGTGTTTTAGTGAATTATATTTCTAGTATAGCATCTTTTCCACAATCAATCACCCTGTGCAGAATCTTGCGTGTCGCCGCGCACCGCCGCCTCCCACCGTCCAAACATCGGATCACTGAAATTTGGCTTTGCCTCCTCATTGAGAGGCTGATCTTTGTCAATGTAATAGAGGATGGAATGGCGATCATAGGTTGCACGATAACGCTCGGCAAGTTTGTCTGAATCCATCTTACGCGCCTTGTCGGCAGAAATCTTTTTGCCGCCGGAAATACTGATGTACTGCGCATCTTCACTACTGCCAGAGGGATTCATGCCCGTCACCATAGGAATATGTGCTTCTACCTTTTGATAGTCGTGAAATGGGGTGTCTGGCAACGATTGCAATTCGCGCTCAATGAACGTCCGCCATAGCGGCGCGGCGACAAATGAACCATCGGCGCCGTCGCGCATCTGGCGATTGTCATTGTTGCCAACCCATACTCCCACGGCGATCTCCGGCGTATACCCCACCGTCCACGCATCACGAAAGTCTTGTGTTGTTCCCGTTTTTACCGCCACCTTTTTCTCATTAAATGTCAGTGAGGGATTGGAACCAAAGATAAATTTGCGTGCATCGTTGTCAGAAAGGATGCTGTTGATCTTGCGCGCCACCTCCTCGTCAACCACGCGGTCCGGTTGCTGCGCCGTATAAATCTCCTTACCACTAGCGTCCACGACGCGTGCAATACCGTGCACCGGCGCACGCACACCATCATTGGCAAAAACACCAAACGCTGCTGTTTCTTCCAAAAGCTTTACCTCGCCGCCACCAAGTACCAATGACAGTCCATACCGCTTGCGCTGCGTGAACGTCGTAATGCCAAGTTTTTCCGCAAAGTCAATAGCATTGTCTACACCGACAAGATAGAGCATCTTGACCGCCGGCACATTGAGCGACCCGGCAAGCGCCTTACGTACCGGCACCAATCCATTGTAACGCAAATTATAGTTCTGTGGACGATACTCCTTACCTGTGCCATCCGGCCCAAAGTTTGTTGGCACGTCATACAAAAGCGTCTCCGGCTGATAACCTTTTTCAAATCCTGCAGCATAGACGATCGGTTTAAACGACGATCCTGGCTGCCGCAAGCGTAACGCCACGTTCACTTCGCCATCATTTTTCTTGTCAAAATAATCCAAACTACCCACCATGGCAAGCACCTCGCCCGTTGCCGGTTTTACTGCTACCATCGCCGCATTAGATGCACCGTGTGATGGCAGTTTCGGTCCATACGCCACCACATCTTCCTCTGCGCGCTTCTGCATGGCATAGTCCAGCGTTGTGTACACCTTCAATCCACCGCGTTCCACCGTATCGGATCCATACAATTGCTCCAGCTGTTCCCGCACATAAAACACAAAGTGCGGCGCATCAATATCCTCACGAAACTCCACAAGTTTGGATAGTGTGTCGGTGGCAAGCGCTTCATCAACCGTCTTTTTGTCATAGTAGCCCAGGCTGCCTAATCGGGTGATGATGGCACGTTGGCGCGCAATAAGCGCCTCTTTGTTGTTGCCGTACGGCGAATAGAATGTAGTCGCCTTTGGCAATGACGCCAGAAGCGCCGCTTCATCCAACGTCAATTCGCTTGCATTTTTACTAAAGAAAATTTCTGATGCCGATTGGATGCCGTAGGCGTTGGATCCATATGGCACTTCGTTCAAATAGTAGTCCAAAATGTCGTCTTTCGTGTAATGCCTCTCAATTTTGATTGCCAAGACGATTTCCAAAAATTTGCGTTTAATCGTTTTTTCGCGCGTCAAAAATGTGTTGCGCACAAGCTGTTGTGTAATCGTGCTACCGCCCTGTGCGCGCCCACCCACCTCAATATTTTTTTTGAGCGAACGCAAAATACCCAGTGGATCAATGCCGATGTGATAGTAGAAACGATCGTCCTCCGCAGCAATGGTTGCCTGACGCATACTCATAGGCATGGCGTCATGCGGAATCACCTTACGATTTTCCTCACCATAAAGACGATATAATTCATGCTCCCCCGTACGATCATAAATCAGCGATGCCTCTGTCACAGCGCGCTCCGTCAATGCCTCCGGCGCTACTGTCGTATAGTAGGCATACAAAAACACCGTAAGAAACGCCAACACGGCAATCACACCGAGATCAAAAACACTCTTGGCAATGGCAACAAAGAATGCGCCAATCGTACCCCACAGCGTGCGCGGTGCGGTGTGTTCTTGTGCGGTGCGTGCCGCTTTGGCAGACTGTGCTGCGGTGCCGCGTTTCTCCTTGCGGCGGTGTGTAAAAGCGCTAAAGCGCGGGCTTTGAATCATAGTGTGTGTTGTTTTATACAGACATCATAGAGTTTATGTAATTGTGCACCGATAGTATTCCAATCCCACTGACGTGCATCGGCATGGGCGTTGCCAGCGTGCATGGCGCGCAAGTGCGGATCCGCAGCATAGCGCGCAATAGCACGACTGATCGTCTCGGCATCCACATGCGGTAAAAATGTCGCACTTTCCTCACGCAGATAGGTGTGATTGGTCGGACGATCGGCACAGATAATACCCACACGTGCCGCCATGTATTGCAAAATTTTGCCACTCGCTTGCTGCACCGTCACATCTTTCGGGTCAATGGCGACATCGGCAAGTGTGTTGATGTGCGGCAAAGAAAAATAGTTAAGAGGTGCAATAATCGTCACGTGTTGCTCCAGATGATTGTCACGCACAAACGCACGTACCCATGCATCCGGAAATCCACCGATCACAAAGTGGACGTTTGGCACCAAGCGCACCGTCGGTGCAATGGCATGCATAACATGGTCAATGCCCTTGTTGGGAATAAGTGCTCCGGTGTATACCACAACAAACGCGTCCTTCGGGATGTCGTAGCGCAGGCGGTCTGCCATGCGATCCTTATCCACTGCATCATACATTGTCACATCCACGCCGTCCGGCACGTGTGTTACGGTATGATCTTCCCGCGCCTGCGCAATCACCGCATGATTCTCCGCACCACTCACCACTGCCACATCGCCCATGCCATCAATCCACCGCTCCACAGCACGAAAGATTGTGCCAAGCGGTGGCATGCGCAAATAGCCATGCGACCGCATTTCACCAACCAAGCTACCATGAAAATCCGATACCGTAATAAAACGATGACGAAAAAGGAGTAGCCGCATCAATCGCGCAATCAACACGCCCTCGTGCAAGTGCGCATGCACCACGTCCGGACGCCACGTACGGATCATCGTATACACTTTGCGTATCAGAAAAATGTTGAGGATGACCTTCTGCCAATCCGGCCCCGCCTCCGTTTTCTTGTACCAAAAAAGCCATCGGCGGATGCGGCGCACGTCAATAGTCGTGTTGGGAATATCGTGCGCAAGATCATCACCGTTGTGGTAGGTCACAATCATGACATTGTGTCCCTGCCGCTCCAAGGCGCGCGCTTCTTCAAGGATCCGAATATGCGTCCCGCGATGCGAAAAAAACGGCGTTGGCGCAATCATTAAAACTTTCACGAACGTAGTATGTCAGCAATAACACTACACACGCCCATAATCACCCACCACCGCGCGTGTCTTCCTTGACATTACCACAAAAACACCCACGACGCAATCTCACACCCAGCCCTTTTTTTCCAGTGCGGCGCGCGCGGCGGCGCGTTGTGCATCTTGTTTACTGCGACCGGCACCGCGCGCCACTTCCTCCTCGCCGATATGCACGGCAACCATAAATTCGCGATCATGATCTGGACCGACCTCCGACACCAATTGATAGTGCGGTGTCACACTCATATATTCCTGCGCCTTTTCTTGAAAATAACTTTTGGGATCAAGATAGGTTTTCTTTTCCAAGATTTCATCAATACGCGACACGATGTGCGTGAGAATAAACACCTGCGCCGCATCGTAACCTTGATCGCGATACAGCGCGCCGATGAGTGCCTCCACAGCATTGGCAAGCAAATAATGACGTGCCTTGCCCGTGTCTTTTGCCTCGCCCTTGCTCATCAAGAGGAATTCTTCAATTCCCATATCCCGCGCCACGCGCGCCAACATTTCACCATTCACCAATGCCGCGCGCCACGCCGTCATCTCCCCCTCTGGATTGTTGTAGTGCGTAAACAAATACTCCGTCACCACTAGCTCCAAAACAGCATCACCCAAAAACTCCAACCGTTCGTTGTGTGGATAATCGTGATCCTTGTGCTCATTCAAAAAAGAGCGGTGCGTCATCGCCTCAATAAAAAAGTCACGGTTACGTACCGTTATGCCGCACACTTGTGCCAGCCGTTCCACATCAATTGCCATAGCCTCGTGGAAGCACCCCCGCGGTATTCGTGATCACCAGATGTGATCACCATACAACGACCGTGCTTGCTTAATTCATATTATTACAGATGCATCATACTACTTTTTTTGCCACCGTTTTCTTTTTTGCAGCAGTCTTTCTTGCCGTCGTTTTCTTTACTGTGGTGTCGGCACTATTCTCCACAGAAACACTGTTGCGTCGTTGTTTTGCCTTGTCTGCGTCATCATCCTTCATGGGCTCGCCCATCTCGCGATAAATCGTACCCAAAACGCCATTAACAAACCGCGCACTACTGTCACCGCCGTACGTCTTGGCAAGTTCAATCGCCTCGTTGATCGCCACTTTTGGCGGTGTTTCTTCATAGTTGCCAAAAAGCAACTCATACGTCCCCAAGCGCAAGATGTTGCGATCCACCGTCGCGATCTGATCCAGCGGCCACTCTGGCGCACACTTGGAAATCAGCGGATCAATGTCGGCAAGTTTTTCCACCGTACCGCCCACAAGCGCACTGACAAACGAAAAATTGTCCGCGCCGGGCGCAAACTCCGCACAGCTGTGCGTCACAATCGCTGTGACAGCCTCCTGCTCCTGTCCGCGAAAATCCCATTCAAAGAGGCTTTGCATCGCAATGGAGCGCTGAAGATGACGATTTGCCATACGTATGGATGTTACTTAAAAAACACTTACCCGTTTCGCTACACCCCCGCAGTGACGCTGCAAGGCGCCACCGCTATTTACCTGCTGTTGTCACCACCTCCTTATACTGCACACCACGGTACATGCCGCATGCCTCGCACATGCGATGCGGGACTTTCATCTCGCCGCACGATGCGCATTTCTGCACGGTGACAGGTTTTGCCTTGGCTTCGTTGTGTCGGCGACGGCGTGCGCCGCGTGACGTGTTGTGTCGTTGTTTCGGTACTGCCATATGGGTACTAATGTAATTATTGTGTCACTGCTAACTGACAAAAAGATACGTGGTATCTCCCAGGAAAACATGTGACAAGACCACGTAAAATCAGTATAACAAGCTTTTGCCATTTTAGCAAGTGGTAAGATTTAAGAAGTAAGGGTTAAGAGTTAAGAAATAGAAAACGCGCCACTGGGCACACCCTGGGTTGATCCTTGTTAGATTGCGCTTTCAACACTCTTCACCCGACCCGCAACAAACTGTCATTCCGGACAAAAAAGATGTCATCTAAGGATCCGTGCGTACAGTTATCGTTTTGCATCATCGTTGTTGGTTTACCATAACATCTCAAGATCTACTTTGAAACGATACCCGCAAAAAAACACGACCTCGGAGATGTAATGATCTTTTAAAGTTCCACCTCCATATACTCCGCTTCTTGACCAAGCCAAAGCACCTCTTCAACCAACGCAAACTGATACCTCTTCTTCAGCACCTCATTCAATCGATTATTTATTCCAATGATTGATATTTTTTTGTAGCCCTTTTCTTTGGCCTGTTCCAAAAGCATTCCAATGGCGCCCAGACTAGTTTTCCCAATCACCGACTCCACATACAAAATATCCGGACTAGCGTCAAACAACGCTGTTCTTCTTTCCGCATGAAACTCATCCGCCGGCATAGAAGATAGATACCCCTCCAACTTCCCATTTTTCTTGAAAAGGAATTGGATTCCTCTTTGATTCGTTAGTCCTCTTACCACATTCTCCAAGTCATCCGCCATATTGCCATAGCCGGCCTCTAAGTCTTGTAATTCCTCATAATTGGCCTCATTAAAAATCTCTCGCATCTGTCCGTTCACTATACGATTCATCAATTGCGAGGAAGCATTGATTGACTGAACAGATCCACTGTCTAAATCAATAATATTTAACATCCCATTCTTCTCTTCTTTCTTTTCTTTTCTTTATATCTGCTCGTTCATAATTTCTGCTAGATTGTGATTGTTATAGGCCTCCAGATAATATCGCCCCTTCCTGCCAGCAACATCCAAAGTATACTCTTTCAAATATCCACCTACTTTATCGATCGGAGACGTCGCAAAGGAAGGCATTTCAGAAGAAGCAACATCATTAGTTTTCACCTGCGCCAAACCGACCTTGGGAATATTCATTGCCTTAGCATAGCCTCTCAAAAACTCAAACATATTGTCCCTTACTTGATTATTGATAAAAACATCGCTGACATAATCGCTCTGCACCTCAAAATTATCCACCACCAAAATCGGCTCGCCTAAATTGTCTTTGGAAACAAATAGCCAGACTTGCGCAATCGGATCTTCTTTGGACTCATCCAGCACTTCCGCCACCTGTATTCCCTTGTCTACCAAAAACTGCATTACGGTTGACGGATCATGCGTATTCAAACCACCATCCTGCTCTCCCGGCTTTACTCCCACGGCAATACAGCAGTGCGTATAATTACCCTGGAACAAATCCTTTCGCGGATCACGATCCCAAAGTCTAATCCGAAATCCCTTGGAAAAAGTTTCTGTTTCTGTTCTGTCTTTTTCCTTAAAAAGTTCAATCGCTTCTCTGAGATGACCGGAATGTTCTGCGATAGAGGAAAAATCCAAATTTGGATATTTCTCTTTTAAAGCATTAATTCGCTGTGCAAAATTATCATACCGCTCCTTTAACTTTTTATAATCTTGCATATTACCTAAGGGCTTATCCTTGGCTCCATCCAATAAATGAACCAATGGCAAATACTCTCTCTCCGTCAACCCTTTCTCCAAAAAAGCAATTTCCTCTCGCACCTTTCCTACTCTTTCCTTTAATAACTCAATAAACCGTGGCAGCGCCGCCACTTCTTTTTCTGTTTCCACGGCAAAGTCTTGTGTTTTTTTGTAATCAAGCCACCCCTCCCAATCTATTCCCAACTTGCCATACACTTCTTTAATATGTTGATTATGCCGAGCAATATCTTGCCCCACCTCACTTGTTTGATCATTGCTACTAATAAAATCATCAAAGCGATTCTCAAAAGTCGCCTTGAGCATTTCTCTGTAAAGCGCTAGAGTGTTTTCGCTATCCTCTTTTTGCTTAATCATTTCCTCATTGGAAGTCAGATTGAAAAGATATTTTTTATTCCAACCATCTAAAGAAAGTTCTTGTTTGTCCAGTTGTATTTCTAAAGACTCCGCCAGCATTTCAACCAGACGATGATCCAACTCGGTCTGAAAATCTTCTTCTTTGCTCAGTATTTCTTGAAACGCAGCAACTTTGCCCATTTTTTTGTAAGCGTGCGCCGTTTGCAATAATTTATCCAACTGATTCGGAGAAAAGCCTTTCCGTCTTTTGATCAAATCCCGCACTGAAGTTTTTATTCCTTCATCTCCCAATGCCTCATCATAAATTTTTAAATATGACTGTAGCGCCAAAAGACCTTTGTCTTTGAAGCTTAATACCAGGGCTACTGACAACCTTCGATCTAATACTTGCAAATTTACAAAATAATTTTCATACTTATCCCACCATTGATCAATGCTTTTAACTTTCTTAGTTTCATCCAACTCTTTATTCCACTGCTCAGACTGTGCCTTAAGGTTGAGGTAGTCATTGTATTCTTCTTCGAACAACTTGTCTAAATTTTCTCCATTGAGCAGCTTTTGAGAAATTATGGTGTATAAATAATCGCTATTTTCCCAATTTCCCTCCCGATTAATAATTTCTTTAATAAAGGATAATTCTTGTGGATATTTTGAAGGGTCGGCAATAACTCCCACTGCC
>CAYRUU010000013.1:0-8891 GCA_964427825.1 uncultured Micavibrio sp. | reverse complement strand
CTGCCGCTTTAAATAAGCTTGCGTAGTCAGTCCACTCTCCCCGTCCCGCTAATTGCTCCAGTCCTTTTTTAATTATGAACTGTTGACTTATATTCGCTCCTATCTCCTTTTTCACCCGCATTGATTCTTCCTTCAACCCCTCAAGCTTCAATCTCTCGTCAGCTGTTAATTTTGCGCCCCTATTCTGCAACCTGACAATCTCAAAAAAGTTTCGGTATTCCTCCGCGTCCACATTTCTTCTTGTCAAGAGTTTACCATCAAAACTCCACTTCGTGGGCTTTATTTCTCCCTCCAACTGTAAATCCGTCGGCAAATATTTTTTTAGTTCTTCCCTTTTCTCTTTTCTTGCTTGAAAAAATTCTGGTGTTTTCATATCTTTGTTTAAATTAAAAATTGTCTTTATAGCATAACTAAATGCGTTATTCACTACTAAGAGGTAGATTAAAAAATTCTCCTGATTCTTAAACCCCACACTTTCATTCTCACTTCCCAA
The DNA here is from genome assembly GCA_964427825.1 of uncultured Micavibrio sp. Classification (GTDB taxonomy): domain Bacteria; phylum Patescibacteriota; class Minisyncoccia; order Moranbacterales. The sequence continues at coordinate 8,398 of CAYRUU010000013.1, read as the reverse complement.
GTGTAAAATTCAACTTCTCCACTAGTTTAACATACTGACATAAATTTGTGAAAACGAATTTCACCCACCAGATTAGAGTGTATCTCCATGAGTGATTGTCCCTTTAAAGTGGGGAGAGTCGTTGAGGTTTTTGACAGTTTCTCACAATTTCCGTGCAGACAACACAACCTCCTGTAAAAGACCGAAATATCGGATTCTTTTGCCCAGCACCTCTGCAGCGTTTTTGTTTCACATCTCCTGATGTGTGTCATGTGACTCCTTTGTCGGTTTGTACCTCCCAACCCAAGCCCCTGTGATCTTTTTTGGAACTATGGTTCGCAAAAAAACACAACCTCGGACATGTCCCAAGATTGCGTTTTCTGTGCGTATATTTTCGGTGGCGCTATTTCTTTTCTTCCGTTGTAGCGTCTGTCTTTACATCCTCTGTGGCATCCGCTTTTGTGTCCGCCGTAGCATCTTGTGCTGGAGTGGCTTCCGCCGTCTTCTCCTGCGCCTCATCTGCCGGCGCTTCTTCCACCTTCTTCGGTGGCACTTTGACAGTGCGCTTTGTGCCATCAATCAGCCCGTTTTTTACCAAAAGATTGTGCACTGTATCCGATGGTTGCGCGCCATCAGCGAGAAACTTCTGGATCAGATCCTCTTTGAGTACTGTTTGTTTGTTGTGCGGATCATAGCTCCCCACCACAGCGACGTGTTTTCCCGTCGGTGCTTTGGTTTTTTCCTGCACAACAATGTGATACTGTGCGTGGTTGTGTCGCCCCACGCGGCATAGTCGCATAACAAGCATAGTTCAAATTTTCATTTATACTGACAACTAACAACACGCCGGGCATGTACTCCCACGTGTGATGTATTCGTAGCATGTATGGCATTACTATACCTGCACTGTGACGTTTTGTCAAACGAAAGAGGTTGACAAGAGAGTATCATTTGACTCCCTCATAGGAGGTTATATAATAAATACCAGTCGCAGCAATATGGCGACGAGTGTATATCGCTCTCTTAAGTAATCACTAAGGGCTATGACAAAAACTACCCCGAAGAAAAGTGTAGCAAAGAAAATCACATACGCAAAAACCGCCACAGAAAGAACGCCGCACAAACCTACCGTCTGTGTGACGGGACTCGGCTATGTGGGGCTGCCGCTTGCGGCTTTGGTGGCGAAAAAAGGTTACGAGGTTTATGGCTACGACTTAGATGAAGCGAGGCTGGAGCACATTCGCAAAGGTATCTCACCATTTGAAGAAGAGTATTTAGAAAAACTATTGCCGAAAGTCCACAAAAAAATGACAGTGTTTTCCAACAGCTCCGAGCTCCTGCGTCGTGCCGACATCCATCTGATCTGCGTCCCGACGCCGGTGGACACGCACCACAATCCTGATCTGCGTCCCATAATCACCGCATCCAAAACTATCGCCAAAAACATGAAAAAAGGTGCACTGATTGTTTTGGAGTCCACGGTCAACCCAGGTGTCAGCCGTCAGACAGTCAGGCCAATTTTTGAAGCGGAAGGATTTACTGTCGGCAAAGATGTGTTTATCGTCCACTGTCCAGAGCGTGTAAACCCAGGCGACACCGTATGGAATGTCTCCAACATCCCGCGCGTCATCGGATCATTTGAAAAGATTGGACTTGCCCGCGCGGTGAGTTTCTATGAAGATCTGATCGACGGCAATATCCTCCCACTGGAGAGTATTGAAGAAGCGGAAGCAGTAAAAATCATGGAGAACTCTTTCCGCGACGTCAATATCGCATTTGTCAATGAACTTGCGCGTTCATTTGATCGTATGGGCATTGACATCACCAACGTAATCCGTGGCGCAAGCACTAAGCCCTACTCTTTCCTCGCGCATTGGCCAAGTTGCGGTGTGGGCGGTCACTGCATCCCTGTGGACCCGTACTACTTGATTGAAAAGGCCAAAGAAAACGATTTTGATCACACCTTTTTACGCGCGGCGCGCATGATCAACAATGCCATGCCGGCGTATACAGTGGAAGTACTACAAGATCAATTGAATCTCTTGAAAATGTCACTCAGAGGTACACCGATCGGTATTCTCGGCATGTCGTACAAAGCGAACGTCAACGACTTGCGTGAAAGCCCGTCGTTCAAAATCATCAAGGCGTTGCAGACGCACCATGCAACATATGAAACGTTTGATCCGCACACACCCAACCACTCCACCGTGGGAAGCTTGGAGGAACTACTCACAAAATGCAAGGCGATCATCGTCGCCACCAACCATGATGAGTTTGTAACAATTCCCGTCACAACATTTGTAAAGCACGGAACAAAAATCATCGTGGACGGCAAAAACTGCTTGGACAAAAAAGCTATCATAGAGGCCGGTATCCGCTACAAAGGCATCGGGCGCTAACAGATAGTGCGCCACCTATACATCTCAACAAAACCGCGCAAATATGCGCGGTTTTGTTACATGATATCATTGCCAAAAATGCGAAAAGTACGTATACTACAAGTAGTCTGTCATCTAAATTACATACACATGACACGTTTGATTATCAATCTCCCCGCATTTAACGAGGAAAAACACATCGGCGCAACAATTGCCCGTATCCCCCGCACCATTGCTGGCGTGGATGAAATCCGCATCCACGTACAGGATGACGGCTCCACCGATCGCACAATCGCCGTGGCACAAGAAGCCGGTGCGGACACCGTCTATACCAATGGCATCAACCGCGGCGTCGGTATCACCTTCAAAAACGCAACCGAGCACGCTCTGGAAGACGGCGCGGATCTCTTTGTGAACATGGACGCCGACGGACAGTTTGATCCCAACGACATCGGCATTCTCATCAAACCGATTCTGGATGGAAGGGCAGACATCGTCAGCGCAAGCCGTTTCGGCAACAAGGAAGCAAAAGATATGCCGAAAGTCAAATACTATTTGAACCTCATCGCCGCACGCATCATTGGATGGTTTCTGAATCACCCGATTGACGACCTCACCTGCGGCTATCGCGCCTACAGTCGTGCGGCACTGCTACGCCTCAACATCACGCCAGGTTTTACCTATACACAAGAGACCATCATTGACGCCATTGGAAAGAACCTGCGCTTGCAGTGGGTTCCCGTCACGGTAACGTATTTTGCCAGTCGCAAGTCCCGCGTTGTGAAAAGCATCACCAACTACGTTGGTAACAGTGGCAAGATTATCTTGGAAGCGGTGCGTGACATTCGCCCGATGAAATTTTTCGGCTTTCCGGCGTTCGTTCTGCTCTTTGCCGCACTGGTCGGCTTTGTCTACTTTCTTGTACGCTACATCGGCGACGGCTTCAAGATCACACCGCATCTCAACGTCCTTCTCATCACCATCGCCTTCCTCATCATCGGCATTCAGTTCCTCGTTTTTGCATTCCTTGCTGATATGATCAAATCACTACGCAAACTCGTGGAAGACCAAGGACACGCCATGCGCAAGTGGCGCTACAAAAAGTAACTGGGAAAAGACGCAACCGCATCGATACAGATCATCATAAACGCTCTCATAGTATCTATGAAAAAACCTCTGCGCATCCTCTTTGTCTCGCGCGCCTATCCGCCGGTCTTGGGAGGTATTGAAAACCAAAACTACGGCATCGCCAAGGCGCTCGGAGCAATCGCTCCCACCACCATCATCGCCAACACAAAGGGCAAAAAATTCTTGCCGTTTTTTCTGCCCTATGCGTTTGTAAAAATGCTTTTTCTATTACCGCGCCACGACGCCGTAGTTTTTGGCGACGGTGTACTTGCGCCGCTGGGGCGCGTGGCGCAGTGGTTTTTCCCACGCAAAACGTTCACATGTATTATTCACGGCTTAGATGTGACCTATGCTACCAAAAAATCCCTCATGGGTAAGATCTATCGGATATGCAATCTGCCGGCACTGCGCGCCATGGATCTCCTCATTGCCGTCGGTCGCCAAACAATTGAAGAAGCTGTAAAATACAACATCAGTCGCGATCGCTGTGTATTCATCCCCAATGGCATTGACCCGGAAGAATACTATCGCCCGACGCATACGCGCGCCGATTTAGACACATTACTCAACACAGATACCACCGACAAAAAAGTGATCTTGCGCATGGGGCGCTTTGTGCCACATAAAGGCTTGGTGTGGTTTATTGAAAACGTCATGCCGCTTTTGCCAGAAAACGTCATCCTCGTGGCGATGGGTGGCGCACCGGCGAAAAACACCGCCGGCGACAGCAACATCTTGCACCGCGCGCACGACGCCGCGAAGTCCAATGGTACAGCCGACCGCGTCATTCTCCTCTCCAATCGCCCCGACAGTGAAAAAATCGTCCTGTTCAACACCGTTGATCTCGTCGTCTCGCCCAACATCCACATACCGGGATCAATAGAGGGTTTTGGCATCAATGCTATTGAAACCGCCGTATGTGAACGCGTCGTCCTTGCCTCCGACTTTCAAGGTTTGCCCGATGCCATTCACGACGGTGAAAACGGTTTTCTCCTCCCGCGCGAAAACGCCGTAGCGTGGCGCGACACAATCCTGCGCACCCTCGCCGACGACTTTGACAGTGTCGCCTTTGGCAAAAGGGCGCGCGCCTACACTATGCTATACTTCAGTTGGTCAGGCATTGCACAGCAATACCACGACGCGATTGCCGCAATTACACAAAAACATAACTGTTAGTTTCCACACGCCATGGATGTCACATTTGCCACAGACGCCCTCCTCTTTTGTATCGCACTTGCTGGCATACTCTTCTTGCCGGGCTACACGGCATTGCGCGCGTGTTTTTCCGCCGCAACATTTACAACTGTGGAGCGTGTGATTCTCGCGCCGGCACTGTCTTTCATCATCATGACACTCCTGCTCATCGCCACTGATCGCTTCGGTGCTCCACTGGACCAAACGGCAGTCATCCTCCTCACCGCATGCGCCACAGCGCTCTTCCTCGCCATCGGCGCTGTTCTCAGACGTCGCGCACCGCATCGCTATCGCACGGCGCCCGCATCACGCCACCGCATGCGCCTCACTTCTCTACAAGCCGCCGCGATCGCCCTCCTTATTCTCCTCACCATCGGCATCAAAGGCTACTACTTGGTCAATACTATCTTCCCCACATCCACCGATCTCGGGCATCACCTCTACTGGGTTGCGAAAGCCGTCCATGACCACACGCTCCCGCACTACACCACACAAAAAGTCGTCGCTGGCGACGCGGGAAGCTACAGCTTCAGCGATCCCGTCGCTATGCCGGACTTCATCGTCGGCGAACACGCGGTACTCGCCGCTCTCTTTGCCGTCACGAACCTGCCACTAGTCAGTGTCTTCCCCTCACTTTTTCTCTTTGTCATCAATCTTTTTACCGCACTGCTGCTCTTTGCACTTGCACGACGTATGTTTGACCGCACGCACTACGGCGTTCCCATCGCCATTCTCACACTCCTGATTGCTGGACCACTCTGGGCCATCGGCGGTGCACAAGCCAAATTTGCCAGCGGTGGCGTCATCGGCAATATTATCGGTAACCTCTTCATCCCCACAATATTCTACTTTCTCCTGCGCGCCCTGCGCGAAAAACGCACAACCTTTCTCATTCTTGCCACCTTAAGCGGCACAACACTCGCCTACACCCACCACCTCAGCGCATTGATCTTCGGCTACAGCCTCGTCTTTGCCGTCGTCGCCTTCCTCATTCTCAATCCCATTGCCCACCGCTACCGCGACATCCTGCGTATGGTGATTCGCCCGACACTACTCGGCACACTCGCCCTCGTCATTGCATGGCTGCTATGGATACAGCCGCCGTCCTATCTCAACGTCGACACCATCGCCACATCCATCGGCACACCGACCAAATCCACCCGCATCGGCATCCCCGTCGGGCAGTTGCCCGCACTTTTGGGGGAAGCGCGTTTCGCACTCGGTGTTGTCGGCGTTTTTCTCATTGGCATCACGCTACTCCTACGTCGTGTCTCGCGTTATCGCGATCTACCGCTTTTGCCGTCCACCTATGCCGGAGTCATTCTCCTCGGTTGGACCAGCGCTATCATCGCCATGAGTGTCGTGCCGCATCTTCTCCACGTCAATATTCTCTCCACACGTATCATCACCTACGCCGCATTCCCGCTGTCCATTGCCGCCGCCTATGCCATCGTGTGGGCAATTGCCGCCGCACTGCGCGATGATGCCACATTGCGCGTGCCACGCTATGCACTCTCACTGCTACTTGCCGTATGTATTGCTTATCTCTTCGCATCCGGCATGAAAGACAACGCCGACGCCATGCGTCCCGCACCGCGCACCAACAGCGCTCTGCAAACATTCCACGCCGGCGCCTATGCCGCCGACACCTTTGCCACGCATGCCGAACACGGCAATTTCTGGATGCTCAAAGATCACAACTACATCACCGCCGACACGTGGCTCAAAATTTTCTTTGCCTATGACTATGCCTATCCACTCTCGCGCGCCTACTTCTCACGCTACGAATCCAACCCCGGCCGCGAAACCTGCACACTGGACATGATCACCGATCCCGTATCCGACCACGCGCGCACGTGCTTTGCTGATCTGCGCGTGCGCGTCGTCCTTGTCGCCACCGAACAAGACGCCGCACAGTTCCTCGCCAACCCCGCATTCTCACGCATCTATCAAAACAACAGCCTTAGCATGTTTTTACGCAACGACTATGCACAATAACACTATTATCATCGTAACACTGTGCGCCGGCATCCTCCTCAGTATCTTCGCACTTTCCTATACGGAAAGTCGCCAAGTACGCAATGGCGAAAACTTTTGGAGCGTCGCCTTCATTGATCCGCTGGGCGCCGCTAATGACGTCATGATTGACAATCGCACCCACGCCGACACCGTCTTTCACTACATCGTCCGCGACACCGACGGCGCTATACTCATGGAATCAGACATCACCATCCCTACACGCACCACACAGACCGTCACCATCCCCCACACCACACCACTCACCGTCACCGTCACTGCGGGCGACGACAGTTTCACTCTGACAAAAAAAGAAAACAGCCTTGCACAGTAACATGCACAAGGCTGCCTTGGAATCTACCACTCTTTTCAGTGTGGTGGATTCCATTGATATTTTCGCTTGTTCGCCCAATACTGCAGGCGAATCTTCAGAAGACGCAGAAAATGCAATGGACGTCTCTTCTGCACCGGAGACTTCCAGTGATACTTTCTTTTATTCGCCCAATACTGCAGGCGAATTTTTATCCGCTGAATCACCATGGATGAATCTCTCCATGGGCGCGACGCTTGAATTTCTTCAATCACATCTCCACTGTAATTGAAGATGATATACCCGGGAAGAAAGCGCTTGGATTCTTGCATCCTTTCCCTCTCCTCCATACTGTCAAGTCTCCGCATAATATACACAAAAATCTGGTATGGTGGTGTAATAATGGCACACAAAAGAAAAACATACGCCAGCCATTCTCCAAACGCTTGAAAAAATTCTATCATCTCTCTTCCTCCACAAAAGTTTTGAAAATCCCCTCCCTCCGGGAATTTTTCATTTTTTGTTAAATCAACGACAACTTTGCATTATATCATCTTTTTACAAAAAAGTCAATAGTTCATTTTCCTCATCAATATGCGGTTTTTTCCATTTTTTTGCACAAAAAACCGTGCTTTTGATGTAAAGCACGGTTAATGGGAATCTCTGGAATGTTTATCGTGCAACATGCCCAAAAAACCCCCATAAAATTCCTGCAAAAACAATGAGAGTGATTATCGTAGCGCTGGACACAATAATCATCTTCTCCCCCATAGAGTATGGCAATCTTACTTTATGACTCTTCATATGCCTTCCCTCCATATAGTATGGTAAAATAAAAAAGAACAATACCTTATCCCCTATACTACTACACTATGTCAAAAACACGCAAAAAAATTCTCTTTGTCACGCGACCTCTTGCGCCGCCGTGGGATGAGGCGAGTAAAAACTTCGCCTATGATCTTGCGGTGCATGCCACTGCCGGCGACATCACCATCCTGACAAACGCGCCCATGCCCGGACTACCGTCACACATTACACAAGAGCATATCTACAGCGCCAACCACTTTTCCCTGCGCCAAAAAATACGCCTCGTATGGTGGCTCACACGTCACGCCAAACACTACGACATCGCTCACCTCTTGTTCACGCCCACACCGCTCAACAGCGCCATTTTGCGACGCATCTTGCGTCACGCCCGCCTCACCGTCATGCAAACCATCGCCACCGTGCGCGACGATCTGTACACACCCCAACAATTGCGCGCACTGTTTTTCGGCGACGTTCTGGTTACCTATTCGCGGTGGGGCGCGGACAAGCTTCGCACGCTGGGCTTCACAAATGTGCGTCACATCTACCCGGGTATTGACACCGTCCGCTTTCGTCCCGCCCCCAA
>CAYRUU010000012.1:0-27572 GCA_964427825.1 uncultured Micavibrio sp. | reverse complement strand
TTTGGATCGCTCCTTCGGCACATCGCCCATTTTTTTGTTGGTGGGCATCGCGATTGCCATGGTTGTGTCCGGTGTGATGGTTATGGGGCGCATACGAGATATGGAGCGCATGCAGACGGAAAAAGAAAAAGTGTAGATGTCTCTGTACAAAACAACATTTTTACGTATCTATGGATATTGAGATTTCACTGGTACCGGAAGTGGTGACGACGATTGGCGGTTTTCCCATCACCAATTCATTGATCATGACGGGCGTTGTGAGTCTTTTCATTATCGGTATTGCATGGGTGGTGAAGTCGCGTATGACACTTGTGCCGCGTGGTCTGCAAAATGTTATGGAAAGTGTTGTGGAGGCACTGTTGGGACTTGTGGACGGCGTGACAGGTGACCGTAAGCAATCGGTGACATTTCTGCCGATTGTTGCGACAATTTTCATCTTTGTCATCGTTTCTAATTGGAGTGGGCTTCTGCCGGGAGCGGGTACGGTGGGTGTCAATCAAGTACATCACGGAGAAAATGTCTTGGTGTCGTTTATCCGCAGTCCGAGCGCCGACTTGAACGTGACGCTTGCACTGGCGTTGTTTGTTGTTGTTGCGTCGCAGATCATGGGCATGCGCGCACTTGGCGTGAAACACTACTGGGGGAAATTTTTCGTGAGCCCTTTTGCCAAGCCGTACGGGATTGGGACGTTTGTGGGACTTTTGGAGCTTATATCGGAGTTTGCCAAGGTCGTGTCGTTTTCCTTTCGTCTTTTCGGTAATGTTTTTGCGGGTGAAGTGCTGTTGATTGTGATGCTGTCGTTGGCGAGCTATGCCGTGCCGGTGCCATTTTTGGGTCTGGAGGTGTTTGTCGGGTTTATCCAAGCACTGGTGTTTGCTATGCTGACGCTGGTGTTTTTCAAGATGGCGACGGATGCACATTGACATGCGATTAGGGGATTACATAGTTGTCTTTTCACACAGTGAAGAGACCGCTACATAATCACATAATTGATTCAACACTATGGCAGTGGAAGAAACAAAGGCTGCGCTGGAGGTTGTCCAAGGCGCTCTGAACAATGTGGCATCGGCAAAGGCAATCGGTGCGGCGCTCTCCATCGGATTGGGCGCAATTGGTTCAGGTATCGGTATCGGTATTTTGGCATCCAAGGCGATGGAGGCCATTGGGCGCAATCCTGAAGCAGAAGCGAAGATCAAGACTAACATGATTTTGGCTATTGCGTTTACGGAAGCCATCGCAATCTATGCGTTGGTGGTGGCTCTGATCATCCTGTTCGTCTAACGTTTTTGACAAGTGTATACCCACAACGAACGACGCTGCGGTGGTGTCATGCGTTGTGATGTGGTCATTTGCTATTTTATGTCATTTTTATGAGTGAATTATTTACAAGTTTGGGGCTTAATGCCAAGATGCTGATTGCGCAAATCATCAACTTTGCCATTCTGTTGTATGTGTTACATCGGTTTGTGTACAAGCCGATTTTGCGGATGCTGACGGATCGCACGGAGCGTATTGAAAAGGGACTGGCACAGGCCGAGGCGGCGCAGAAAAAGCTGGATGTCGTGATGGAGAAAGAAAGGGAGATCCTTGCCGACGCGAAGCGCGAAGCGCGCGACATTGTTGCGGCGGCGCAAAAGCAGGCACAGGACAACCGTGCACAGTTGGTTGCGGCGGCACAAGAAGAAACGGCGCGAATGATTGCCGACACGCGCGCGCAAATGGAAAAGCAAAAGGCGCAACTTGAGGAGGAGATGAGAAAGGATGTGGCGGCACTTGTTGTGGACGCCGTGGATCGGGTGATTGGCGAGCGCGTGGACCGTGCAACGGACAAGTCCATTATCGCAAACGCCCTGACGCGTAATATAGTAGATGACGCATAACGACGAAGGTTATGAAAATCACACCACGACAATACGCACAAGCACTCTATGACGCCCTGCAAGCGCCGGGTGCGCACACATCCGCGGTGATTACACAGTTTGTGCGTCTTCTCAAAAGCAATGGCAATCTCTCCATGGCGTCGCACATTGTCCGCCATTTTACCATACTTGCCGACGCTGCAGATGGGACAGTGCGCGCTACGGTGACAATGGCGCATGAGCCAGACGTACAACAAGACAAGGCAATACGCGCATTTATTGCCACGAAATACGATGCGAATCGTGCGGAGGTGGCGTATGTCACGGATGTGCGCGTACGGGGTGGGTTTGTGGTGCGCGTGGGCGATGAGGAATATGACGCCAGTGTGCGCAGGCGACTGCAGCTGCTTGCACGGCACATCACACGATAAATTTTTTATACATCACGTTGCGTAGGGCAACACGAAAACATGTAATACGTTTGTAGAGTAACGCATATGAACAAAGATCACATCATTGAACAATTGAAGAAGGAAATTGCCGGCGTGGCGCTGGATGCGCAGTCGGCGAAAGTTGGCACGGTGTTGGAGGTGCGCGACGGTACGGTACGGATTGACGGATTGACGGATGTGATGGCATCGGAGATGGTGCAGTTTCCGGACGGCACGATTGGTGTGGCATTGAACTTGGAAGAAGATCAGGTTGGCGCAATGGTGTTGGGTGATTACCGCGGCATCAAAGAGGGCGACACGGTGCGTGCTACTGGCAACATTCTCTCCATTCCCGTCGGTGACGATGTGATTGGTCGGGTTATCAATCCTCTCGGACAGGCATTGGACGGCAAGGCGGATATTTCTTCTGTGACGCGTTATCCCATTGAGCGCAATGCTGCCGGCGTGATTGCGCGCAAGAGTGTGCATCAGCCGGTGCAGACAGGCATCAAAGCTATTGACGCCATGATTCCCATCGGACGCGGGCAGCGCGAGTTGATCATCGGTGATCGTCAGATCGGTAAGACCGCCATTGCCATTGATACCATCATCAACCAAAAAGGACAGGATATGATGTGCGTGTATGTTGCTATCGGGCAAAAAGAATCTAAAATTGCACGTATTGTGAAAGAATTGGACGAACGCGGCGCCATGGCGTACACAACGATTGTTGTTGCTGGCGCAGCTGATGCGGCGTCGTTTTCCTATATTGCACCCTATGCCGGCGCGGCAATTGCAGAATACTTCATGGACAAGGGCAAGGATGTGTTGGTGGTGTATGATGACTTATCCAAGCATGCATGGGCCTATCGTCAAATTTCCTTGATCTTGAAGCGTCCACCGGGGCGTGAGGCGTATCCTGGTGATATTTTCTACCTGCATTCACGTCTCTTGGAGCGCAGTGCAAAGTTGAGTGATGCTCTTGGTGGCGGATCCATGACGGCGCTGCCAATCATTGAGACGCAGGCAGGCGATGTGAGCGCCTATATCCCAACCAATGTCATTTCCATTACTGACGGGCAGATTTATTTGGAAGCGGATTTGTTTAACAAGGGTATCCGTCCGGCGATCAATGCGGGCTTGTCCGTTTCTCGCGTGGGTTCCAGCGCACAGACAAAGGCTATTAAAAAAGTATCCGGCAAATTGCGCTTGGATTTGGCGCAGTTTCGCGAATTGGAAGCATTTGCGCAGTTTGGATCCGATTTGGATGCACAGACGCGCGCACAGATTGAGCGCGGACGTCGCACGGTGGAGGTGTTAAAACAAGATCAGTATGCGCCAATACCATTTGAGGAGCAGGCGGTGGTCTTTTACGCACTGACCAATGGCTTGATGGATGACGTGCCCGTGGAGCAGATTCGCACGTGGGAAGAAGGGTTTTGCACATACATGCGTAACCAGCACCAAGACATTTTGGCGGACATCGTGCGTGGCAAGGAATGGACGGATGACATTATTGCCCGTACGGAGAGCGCCATTAAAGATTACAATGATACACTCTAAATCGCATTGGTGATGTAGATATTAGCACTATGATGAACTCCAAAGAAATTCGCAGACGCATCAAATCAATCAACAATACCGGCAAGATTACACGCGCCATGGAGATGGTGTCAGCAGCCAAGATGCGCAAATCCACCGATCAGGTGTTGAAGGTGCGTGACTATGCGCACGCAGCATGGGGTATTTTGACAAATCTTGCGCGATCGTTTGAGCAGTACAATCAAGGATTGCTAGAAGTGCGCGAAGTGAAAAATGTGCTGATGATTGTGATTACGTCCAATCGCGGACTGTGCGGATCGTTCAATGCCCACATCATGAAAAAGGTGCGTGAGCAAGTGGAGCATCCGGCGCAGCTCAAAGTCAATCGCATCGGCAAGAAAGTGGTTACATCCGCCGTGTCAGATGAGGATTTGACGGTGGACTTTATCACTGTGGGACGCAAAGGGGAGGGGTTGGTGCGCAAGATGGACCGGAAAATCATCGCATCGTTTCCCGAACTGACGTATTTGCCGTCCATTGAACAGACACGACCTTTGGCAAAGATCGTCATTGACGCTTATCAACAAAAGCGTTATGACAAAGTAGTGATTGCCTATACGGATTATGTGTCTACAATCGTGCAAACACCGAAGATTCGTCAGGTGTTGCCGATTTCCAAAGTGGATTTGGAAAAACAGATTGCGGACATGGACACGGTTGCGAAAGATCGCGGGTTCGTTGCATCGCAAATGGAATATAAGGTGGAGCCAAGTCCGGAGGATGTACTAACGCGCATTTTCCCTGCGCTGATTGAGATGCAAATCTATCATGCCATTTTGGAATCCAACGCCTCCAAGGAGTCGGCACGGATGGTGGCAATGCGCAACGCCACCGACGCCGCAAAGGAGATGGCGGCAAGTCTGACGCTTGCGTACAACCAAGTGCGGCAGATGAAGATCACCAACGAGATCGCGGAAATCAGTGCTGGCCGCGCTGCTCTAGAGTAATAGTCTATTGATTAATTTACATCATAACCTCTAAATATATTTTTATGAACAAAGGAAAAGTCATTCAAGTGATCGGACCCGTGGTGGATGTTGCCTTTGATGGTGGTGTGCCGGAAATTTACAACGCCTTGGACGTGCTTGCAGATAAGGATACAACGGTGACGCTGGAGACACAGCAGCATTTGGGCGGCAACAAGGTGCGCGCCGTTGCCATGGCGTCAACGGACGGGCTCAAGCGGGGCATGGATGTGCGTGATACAGGCGCACCAATCAGTGTGCCGGTGGGGCAAGGTGTATTGGGCCGCATGTTCAATTTACTTGGAGAGCCGATTGACGGTGTGGATACGCCGGTGAAAGCGGATGCCACGCACCCGATTCATCGCGACGCGCCTAATTTTGACGAACAATCCACCGATGCGGAGATCTTGGAGACGGGGATCAAGGTGATTGATCTCATCTGCCCGTTTATCAAGGGCGGTAAGATTGGCCTGTTTGGCGGTGCCGGTGTGGGCAAGACAGTACTCATTCAAGAACTCATCCGCAACATTGCACAGGAGCACGGTGGATATTCCATTTTTGCCGGTGTGGGCGAGCGCACACGCGAGGGCAATGACTTGTATCATGAAATGAAAGATTCCGGTGTGTTGGACAAGACGGCACTGGTGTTTGGGCAGATGAATGAACCACCTGGAGCGCGTCAGCGTGTAGCCTTATCCGCACTGACCATGGCGGAGTATTTTCGCGACAAGGAGGGGCGCGACACACTGCTTTTTGTTGATAACATTTTCCGCTTTACGCAGGCAGGGTCCGAGGTATCGGCACTTTTGGGACGCATTCCGTCGGCAGTGGGCTATCAGCCGACGCTTGCCGAAGAAATGGGAAAGCTACAGGAGCGTATCACATCCACAAAGGAGGGATCCGTGACATCCGTGCAAGCGGTGTATGTGCCAGCGGATGATCTCACTGATCCGGCGCCCGCTACGACGTTTGGACACTTGGATTCCACAGTAGTGTTGTCGCGCGGACTCACAGAGCTTGGCATCTATCCCGCCGTGGATCCTTTGGATTCCAATTCCACGATTTTGGATCCGCGTATCGTCGGCGACGAGCATTATGCCGTGGCGCGTGATGTGCAGAAAGTGCTGCAGCGCTACAAGGATTTGCAAGACATTATCGCCATCTTGGGCATGGAAGAGTTGTCCGATGAAGACAAGGTGACGGTGGTGCGTGCGCGCAAAATTCAAAAATACCTCTCCCAGCCGTTTTTTGTGGCGGAGCAGTTTACGGGCGCGTCAGGAAAATATGTGAAAGTGAGCGACACCGTCAAGGGATTCAAGATGATTTTGGAGGGGGAGTTGGATGATGTGCCGGAGCAGGATTTCTATATGAAAGGGTCCATTGACGAAGTGCGCGCAGCATCTAAGAAGTAATACTCACATTATGGCGACAATTACACTCAAGGTGATCACGCCGGATCGTGTGGTATATGAAGGCACGGTGGATCAAGTCACACTGCCTGTAACGGATGGTGAGGTGACTATTTTGCCGCATCACCGTTCGTATATCGCTTCACTCACATTCGGCGAGATTATGACGCGCGGTGGTGGTGATCAACACAGCATTGCCGTTGGTGGTGGTTTTGTGGAGTTTGCCAACAACACGCTGACCGTGCTTGCCGATATGGCGGTGCGTGAGGAAGAGGTGGATCTCCAAAAGGCGGAAGAGGCGCGCAAACGTGCCGAGGATGTGATGAGCAAGACAATCAGCACGGATGAAACTGATTATGCACGTGTTGCCGCAGCGTTGGAAATGGAGCTTGCCAAAATTCGCGTGGCAAAGAAATACTTGGAGCGCAAGGGGTTGCAGTAGCATTTTTTGCACACTTGTGCTGTGTTAGTGCTCTCATTGCAATCACAGATGCTGACCTTGGAGACGCCCCATGTGGGGTTTTGTAGTTTAGTCTACGGTTTTACTTCGTATCTGGCAGGACGCGGAGGGTGTTGGGACAGTTTGTCATCACGTGCAACCACTTGGGGTACGGCGTCGCTATTTTTGATGAATCCTTCAAAAATCTCGTGCGCTGTAACGCGCATATATGACGCCCAAGGTGTATTTTTCGCAATAAATAGTGGAACATTGGCTTGTTTGCATAGTGGCAAAAAATATGCTATGATGAGCACGTTTACGTGTAGTGCATATTTTTGTCGTTGGACGCATTTTTTTGTGTGCTTTGCGTGCTATTTTTTCGCAAGATGATCTATTTTATGAGCAGTGCAAAACAAAAACCGCAGGTGCAAAAAGAGGATATGAAGGTGTTTGTGGTGGAGGTTGTCAAAATGTTCTTTTTGGCATTGATTATCATCATTCCCGTACGGATGTTTCTCTTTCAGCCTTTTTTTGTGCGTGGGCAGAGTATGGAGCCCAATTTTTCCGATCGGCAATACTTGATTGTCAACGAGCTTGGCTATAAGCGCACGATCATCAATGTTTTTGGGAAAAATGTTGTGCTTGTGGAGCCGCACAAGGTGTTTGCGCGCGGTGATGTGGTGGTATTTCGTGCACCCATACGCGACAAGCAGTACTACATCAAGCGCATCATCGGTCTGCCGGGGGAACGTGTTGTTGTGTCTGACGGCGTTGTGCGTGTTTTCAATGCGGAACATCCGGAAGGCTATCTTTTGGATGAGAGCACCTATCTTCCCGACGGGCGCAAGACGGGCGGCGAAGCGGATGTGACATTGACGGATGATCAATACTATGTTTTGGGTGATAATCGTCCAGCAAGTAGCGATTCGCGCGTTTTTGGGCCGATTGGCAAGGGCGCGGTAATGGGCAGGGCGGCGCTGCGCGCGTGGCCACCTGGCAAAATTGATGCACTGTGACGCACTGGGCGCACAGGGTAATTTGTAGCACAATACACTCTCTATGGCAGCACCAAAGTCTGCAAAGCAGAAAAAATCCATAACAACAAAACGCAGCGCAGCATCTGCGCGCGCAGAGGAACCGCTTGCCATGCAAACACTACAGGGTATGCGCGATGTTTTGCCGGGTGACCAACCGTATTGGCAGCAGGCGCGCAAGGTATTGGAACGCAGCGCTGTGGAATACGGTTTTTCGCGTGTGGAGACGCCGATCGTTGAACTTGCTAGTCTTTTTGAGCGATCGCTTGGGCGTGATAGTGAGATTGTGCAAAAGCAATTGTATACGTTGACGACAAAGGGCAGTGAGCGTGCAGCCTTGCGCCCGGAACTGACGTCGTCCATTGCGCGTACCTATATCCAGCACGGTATGGCAATTTTGCCGCAGCCGGTAAAGCTTTTTGCCATGGGACCGGTGTATCGGTATGACAATCCGGAAGAAGGGCGGTATCGCGAGTTCTATCAGGCGGAGTACAATATTTTTGGTGAGCAAGATCCCGTTTTGGATGCACAGGTGGTGCAGTTGGCGTATCGTGTGATGAAAAATCTTGGTGTGCGTAATGTGCAGTTCAGCGTGAACTCCATCGGTACGGCAGAAGCCCGCAAGGAATATATTAAACTGCTTAAGGCGTACTTTCGGTCCAAAAAAATGAAATTGCCGGCGCAGCAACGCGAGATGATTGAGGTAAATCCGTTGCGGATCTTTGATGCGAAAGATGACAAATGTATGCAGGTGTGTGCTGGTGCGCCGCAGTTGATTGATCACCTGGACAAGGAATCGCGCGACCACTTTCGTCGGTTTTTGGAATATTTGGATGAGTTGAATGTGCCGTATATGATTGATTCGCAGTTGGTGCGCGGTTTGGAGTATTATACGCGGACAGTGTTCGAGATTTCCGTGTCAGACACACCGGATGGCGTGCGGCGCGCACTTGGCGGCGGCGGGCGTTTTGACGGATTGGTGGAGAGCTACGGCGGTACGCCGACACCGGCCATTGGCTTTGCATTTGGTGTGGATCGCGTCATTGGTGAGATGCGCCGCGTGAAGGCGAAACGCTATCAGGTGCCGCAGCCGCGCGTGTTTTTGGCACAGTTGGGCGAGTTGGCAAAGAAAAAGAGTTTGCCGCTTTTTGCAGAAATTGAACAGGCGGGCATCTTGGTTGCGGAGAGTTTTGGGCGCGGCGCACTCAAAACGCAGCTGCGTCACGCCAGTAAGCTTGGTGTGGAATTGACGCTGATTATTGGGCAGCAGGAGGCGTTGGACGAGACGGTGATTGTCAAAAATATGCTCACTGGGACACAGGAAACCGTGGCACAAAAGCGTATTGTGAATTTTATCAAGAAAAACCTGAAAGAATCGTCAAAACTTGTAAAAATGAAATAAACGTGATATGATAAGTGACTGTATCTTTTGCAAAATTGTACGCAGGGACATCCCGACATCACTGGTGTATGAGGGAGAGCACGTTGTAGCGTTTGATGACATTGCGCCAATCGCGCCGGTGCATGTGTTGGTGATTCCCAAGGAGCATGTTGCATCATTGCATGACGTGACGGCGGCGCACGCGCCCATGCTTGCGGAGCTTTTGCAAGCGGCGGTTGCTGTGGCAAAGTTGCGCAACATTGTAGATACGGGATACAAGGTATTGATTCGCACGGGCAAACACGGCGGACAGGAAGTGCCGCATGTTCACGTCCATGTGATTGGCGGTGCACCGCTCACCGAGCACATTGCACCGGTGCAAGAATGATCGTGGGGACACGTGCAATAGGCGCGCGCATGCGTTGATTGCCTTGTCCGCAGGATGATGATGCGGATGGTTTAGATTAGAAAGGAGAGTGACGTAAAATGGTCTACGTCTATAAGAAAAACGATCGCGAGACAACGGATAGTTTGATTAAACGCTTTACGCGCCGTGTGCAGCAAAGCGGTGTTTTGATGCACGTGCGTAAAAATCGCTTCAATAAAAACGAGAAGAGCAAGACGGAACGTCGGCAGGAAGCGTTGTATAAAAATCAGATGCGTAAGGAAGTCAATAAGCTCAAGAAATTGGGACGTTTTGATGAAACGACGTTGCGTGAGTTGAAAAAGAAGATCAACGCATAAACGATGTGTCGTGTGTCGCGTGTGTGACGCAGTGTTGCGTCTACGCGCGAACAGACGACAGATGAGCGTGCGTGCCAACGAGAGGCGACGCGTATAATTAAGTTAAAGACAAAAAGATGTCTCTACGACACACAATCACGGAGGATTTGAAATCGGCGATGAAGCGTGGTGATACGCAGGTGCGCGACACGTTGCGCGTGGTGGACAGCATGATCAAGAACGAAGAGATCGCGCAGAAGAAGCGTGAGGAAGGCCTGGATGATGCGGCGACAATTGCCGTTTTGAAGCGCGCCATCAAGCAGCGTCGTGACAGTGTGGAGCAGTATCGTGTCGGTGGGCGCGAAGATTTGGCGACCAAAGAAGAAATGGAAATCACACTGATTGAACAATACGTGCCGGCGCCGATGGCGCAGGCGCAGATAGAGGATATCGTGCAACGCGTGATCGCCGAAACTGGTGCCGCGTCGCGTGCAGATATGGGCAAGGTGATGGCGGCGGCAATGCGCGAAATCGGATCGGCGGCAGATGGATCGCATGTGCGCGCCGCAGTGGAGAAATTCTTGTCATGACGCCGATGGGCGCGCGCGCGGATGTTACGGTCCACCTTGATCTTGAGTGTGCGAGCAATGATGCGCCGTGCGACGCTGTGGCACTCACATACGTGGCGACGGATGCACTGCGATCGTCGGGGCGTTGCGGACGCGCGGTGCGCGATGTAACCATTAGCGTGGCGTCTGTGGATCCGGAGCGGATGCGTGCGGAAAACAGGCGATTGCGCGCTATAGATGCACCGACGGATGTGTTATCGTGTGGGCACTACAGTGATATGGCAGATTTACGCACAGCGGAAATCGCCCACATATTTCTCGGTGAGGTGATTCTGTGCTATACTCAGATTGTGCTTTATGCGCAGGAAGATGGCACGGATCCGTTGACGGAGTTCTATACGGCATTTGCGCATGGCGTTTTGCACTTGACGGGATTGCACCATGGTGCACAGATGTTTCGTGTGCAGGATGATGTTGTTGCGCGGTTCATGCAGCATAAGTGACAAATGGGATGCTATGAGCAGATATTCATTTACCTATAGTGTGAGAGCGGCAGTACGCGGGTTGGTTTACACCTTTCGCCATGAGCGCAATTTTCGCATTGAAACGTTTATTGCACTCTTTGTTATTGTTGCGCTGGTTGCCTTGCGTGCATCGTGGCAACAGGCGACGATTGTCGTGACGATGATTTTTTTGATTTTTATGATAGAATTGATGAATACGGTCAATGAGCGGATTGTGGATATTTTGAAACCGCGTAAACACCCGTATGCTGCTGTCATCAAAGATATGTCCGCAGCAATGGTACTAGTGTTAGCAATTGGGGCGAGTATTGTGGGTGTGATCATTTTTATACCATTACTTTTTGAAGCGTTCTCACGTTAAATGACAAGTGGCGTCTATGAAAACACAAATCATTACCAGTATTGATCTTGGCACATCCACAGTACGCTGTGTGATTGCGGATGTTGCCGGTGATGATGGTCAGATTCGCGTGTTGGGCGCCGGAATTGTGCCGTCTATCGGTTTGCGGCGTGGTGCTGTTGTGGATATCACTGATGCGGCGGATGCTATTGCCAGTGCGGTGGAAAAGGCGGAACAAATGAGTGCACAGCGCGTGCGTAGCGCCATTGTAAGCATTGGCGGCGCAGGCATCACGGTCAAAGAAACGCGCGGTGTCATTGCCATCGGGCGTGCGGATGGAACAGTCAACGAAGACGACGTGGTGCGCGTGATTGAAGCAGCGCAGGCGATTTCCATCCCAACCAACAGCGATGTGATCCACGTGATTCCGCGATCGTTTCGCCTTGATGATCAGCATGACATCAAAGATCCTGTGGGGTTGCGCGGTGTGCGACTGGAGGTGGATGCGGTGATTGTAGAGGCGCCGAGTAACCATGTCAAGAATCTCACCGCGGCAATGGATCGGGCGAATGTCGGCGTGGAGGACTTCATCATTGAGCCGCTTGCCGCAGCAGAATCCACACTTACCAAAAAGCAGAAAGATCTTGGTGTGGTGTTGGTCAATCTCGGTGCCAGCACGGTGTCGCTTGCCGTCTATGAAGAGGGTGAACTGATCCACACTGCTGTTTTGCCGGTGGGCTGTGATTTCATTACACACGATGTCGCTATTGGCTTGCGCGTGGAGATTGACACGGCAGAGCGTGTGAAAGTGGAATACGGTAGCGCAACAACGGAAGGTGTTGATCCCAAGAATATGATTGATCTTTCGCAGTTTGATGAGAAAGAGAAAGACAGCGTCTACCATCGTGACGTTTTGGAGATGATTCATGCACGATTGGATGAAATTTTTGATCTCGTGGTAAAAGAATTGGAGAAGATTGGTAAGGATCAGATGCTACCGGCAGGTGCGGTATTGACCGGTGGCGGATCACATATGCCGCACATTGTGGAATTTGCAAAACAAAAACTTCGGTTGCCCGTTTCCATCGGACGTCCTGTTAATTTACTTGGCGTGGTGGACCATGTGGATGATGCATCGTATGCGACGGTGGTCGGTCTCATCCTCTGGGCGGTGAACGGCAATCACAATACAAATAAAAATCCTTTTCGCGGCGGAATCCTTGATCCTATTGGCGAAGGCGTTGGGGACTTCTTCGCGAAAATCAAAGAGATGTTCCAACGGTTTCTCCCGTAGGAGTGCGGATCTTTTCCATTTTGTTGACAGGAAACTTCCACGCATGGTACAGTAAAAAACTGTAGGGTGTTCGTGTATTTTTCCGCAAATTTAACCCATTTTTAGTACGTGTATGGCAGAGGTAAAAACTGATATAGAAACATTTTCACGCATTAAAGTCATCGGCGTTGGTGGTGGCGGCGGTAACGCCATCTCCCGTATGATTGATGCACAACTCAAAGGTGTGGAATTTGTTGCAATCAATACGGATACGCAGGCGCTTCATCATTCCAAGGCGGAGGAAAAGGTACATATCGGTAAGAGTTTGACGAAAGGCCTTGGCGCCGGTATGAACCCAGAAGTGGGTCGTCAGGCAGCGGAAGAAAGTCGTGAGGAGATTCAAAATGTGTTGAAGGGTGCGGATATGGTGTTTGTGACGTGCGGCCTTGGTGGCGGCACCGGCACAGGTGCGGCACCGGTGGTTGCAGAAACGGCGAAGGAATTGGGTATTTTGACGGTTGCTGTGGTTACCAAGCCATTCTCTTTTGAGGGATCGCGTCGTCGTGCCATTGCGGAAGAGGGTTTGGCAGCGCTCAAGAAGCGTGTGGACACGATCATTTCCATCCAAAATGACAAAATTCTTTCCATTATTGACCGCAAGACGAGTTTGGTGAATGCCTTTCGTATTGTGGATGATGTGCTCCGACAGGGCGTGCAGGGTATTTCCGATATCATTTGCAACAGCAGTTCGGAAAGTGTCAATGTGGACTTTAAAGATGTGGAGACAACGATGGCAAATAGCGGTGATGCACTCATGGGCATCGGTACGGGCACGGGAGAAAATCGCGCTGTAGAGGCTGCCAAGTCGGCGGTGAATAGTCCGCTTTTGGATCTGTCTATCGATGGGGCGAAGCGTGTGCTGTTTAATATTACCGGCAGTAGTGATATTACGATGTTTGAAGTGGAGGAGGCATCGCATGTGATCACAGAGTCCGTTGATCCAGATGCGCGCATCATTTTTGGTACAGTTATTGATGATCATTTGCCGAAAGGCGAGATCAAGATCACTGTGGTTGCCACGGGTTTTGAAGATCAGGTTGCACCCACGGTAGACGAACCAGCACATGAAGCGGCGCAGCGTCCACGGCGTGCGGCAGGACAAGCGCAGCGCGTGCCGGTTGGTGCAGCGCCGTCATCACACGTGCAGGGTGATGATGCGGAAGAAAAGGATCGCCATGATATTGCCGTACGCGCAACAACGGATCGCACAGCGGATCGTACTGATGTGTCATCGCAAACATTTCATGCGCGTAGGCGTCCCGTGGACATGAACGTAGAGCCGCGCGTGGCACGTACGACGGAGGCGGATGAAGATCTTGCGCGTCGCAGTCCGATGCGCACAACGATGATTTTGGACGAACCTATCGCGCCACAGCCGCGACCGACGACATCGCACACGGCACAGTTTATTGCGGACACGGAAGAGGAAGATTTTGAAATCCCCGCATTTATTCGCAAGAAGATGAAAAAAGACTAGTGTATCGCGCACACAAAAACCCCCGGACACTGCCGGGGGTTTTTTGCATGATTGGTAAGGAGCGAGAGAGGTTGTGTGCTGCAGAGTATCCCGCATTGCGTGTGCGGTGATGTTGTGCAAACAAACACTACTAGAGGTTGGACACCGTACGTGCGTAGCGATCCAAGTTGGACAACTGCGCCGCTGTGAGTGCGCGTGCCTTTGTGAGCGCCGCGTCAATCTGTGCGGATGTGAATGTCATTGTCGCATCGGGGTGCACACGTATGCCAGACTGCGTGCGTCGCAAATAGTCTTCCATGTAAATTTTTTGCGCCGCGCTGATGTCGGTGATGTTGCGTGCGGATGCGTACTGCGTTACCGCTTTGCGTGCGAGTGTTGTTGCGCTATCGCCGCGTACCGCCGTTACGGTGATGATGTCGTCGTTGCGTGTTGCAACGATGTCTTTGACAACATCATGTGCGGATTGCGACGGCGTTTCGTCACGTGCTGGTGCAGTGTCTTGTTCCGTCGGTGCTGTTTTTTGTGCTACCGTTGGTTCCGATGCTGCCGGTGGTGCGTCTGTCGTTTCAGCGTCTTGCGTTACCGGTGCTACGGGAGCTGCACTTGTTTGTGTCGGCTCAGGGAGAGCCGTAGATTTTTGATCCGTGTCGTCTTTGATTTCTGTGATAATCTTGTTCACATCATCGGTCGGTGTCATCGCCACCTGCGTGGTGTCTTCTGTCGTTTGGACATCATCGACAACGACGCGCGATGGCGCGTTGCGCTTGGAGTAGGAGTAGATTGCCAGTACAAGAAGAATGACAATACCGATACTCACCAAGATTCGTAAATTATCTTGCAACCAATGAGACTTTTCGTGGGTTTCTGTCATGGGGTTCCACCATCCTTTCTAGTTCATGAATTGTTAAATAGCTTACGTTGAAGCCGTTTTGCATCCGCACACATGCGTACGACATGCAAAACAACATATCACTGTCATCCTTTATTGTACAAGCACAAAAAAGCTCGTCAACATCGACAAATACATGATTTTTTGGTATAATCACTTCTGCGACACATTATTCAGTGTCGCATATATAATCATTGTCCACGTGCTATGTCGCTCATCATTATAGTGTGGGGTATCGTTCTTATCCTGTTTGCTCTCGGCATCATCGGTATTGTCGTGCCGGTTTTGCCAAGTGCTCCGTTGGTGTGGTCCGGTGTTGTGATCTATGCGTGGGCAACGCAGTTTACGCAGGTGAGTATGACGGTTGTTGTGGTGACGGGTGTGATCACAGTTGTTGCGATGGCTGCAGATTTTTTTTCTGGCATGCTTGGCGCGAAAGCGTATGGTGCAAGTTGGCGTGGCATGCTCGGTGCGGTGATTGGTGGGATGGTTGGTGCGGCAGTGTTGTCCATTGTTGGGATGATTGCTGGGGCGATGGTCGGCGCGTTTCTCGGTGAATATGCACGGTGGCGCACTATGGCGCCGGCGGTACGCGCAAGTATCGGAACGGTTGTGGGATTTTTATTCAACGTTGTGGTGCAAGTTTTTTTCATCGCGATTATCATCGCTCTTTTTCTTGCAGCGGTTGTGTGGTAGAATAAAAATTTTTTGCACGGCACATCGTGCGCAATTTTTTTTGCAACGTGCACAAAAAAAGTTATTCACATGTTGCATGCTCTTGCATGTTGTGCAAAATGTATTATACTGAAAGTACAAACAAAAATATTTTTTCTATAAAAAATATTTTGTAGTAAAAAAGAAAGTGAAAATCAAAATAGAAAGGATGGTGATACTCATGGCTGTAAAAAAAGCAAAGAAAAAAGTAGCGAAGAAAGCCGCGAAGAAAAAAGTGGCAAAGAAAGCTACAAAAAAAGTAGCGAAGAAAGCCGCGAAGAAAAAAGTGGCAAAGAAAAAGGTAGCCAAGAAAAAGGCAACAAAGAAAAAGAAATAAATTTTTCGTTACGATATATCAAACGTCAAACGTAGAGCGCCGGCAATGCCCGGTGTTTTGCGTTGGCGTTTTACTGTGCCGCGATGTCCCATCGACAAAAGCGCGGTATGTTACCGAGGTCATGGAGGATGTGGCACGGCTGTGGAGTGAGATGACGTTTCAATGCGGGGATTTGCGTGGGATCAAGCTCATAGAGTGAGATGATATTTGTCTGCGGGAGGTTTGTGGCGAGATGGTGCGTGTGGTCAATAAGGCGCTTGTAGTGGTGTAGTCCGCCATCTGGCGACCAGAGTGCCTGTTGCGGCTCATGACGCAGCGCGCACGATGCCGCTACGGCAAAGAGTGCCGTGCGTGCAGTATCGTCAACATACGGAAGATTGGCAACGAGGATGAGATGCGTCGGATTGTGGGCAGTAATGTGTGTACGGAGGTGGCGCGCGGTGAGGAGGTCGCTATGTATGAATGTCATATGGTGTGTGACGTCATGTGTGCGACTATTGCGCCGCGCGACGCGAAGAGTCTGCGGTGAGATATCGGTTGCAAGTAATGTGATGTTGTGCATGTCGTGGAGGCGATGCGCGAGGGTGATGATGATGGCGCCACTGCCAGTTCCGATATCGACAAGGAGACTACGTGCATGGCGCGGTAGAGATGTGCAGATGTCGTAGG
Source organism: uncultured Micavibrio sp. (assembly GCA_964427825.1). Taxonomy (GTDB): domain Bacteria; phylum Patescibacteriota; class Minisyncoccia; order Moranbacterales. Next base: position 10,877 of record CAYRUU010000012.1, on the reverse strand, counting down.
CGTGGTCAATGAGTGACTCTGTTTCCGGTCGTGGGATGAGTGTGTGTGGTGTGACGTGGAAATCGCGTCCGTAAAATTCTTTGACGCCTGTGAGGTAGGCGAGTGGGTAGCCGGTGGCGCGCCTGTGACAGAGTGACGCGATGCGCTTGCTATGTGACGGCAGTAGAGACAAGTTCGGATGCGCGAGAACAAATGCGCGATCGGTGTGCAGGACGTGCGCAATCAGTACTGTGCAATCCAAGTCGCCGATGTGCGGACTGTGGGTGGCGCGAAGCGTGGCAATGGTGAGGTGCGTGTGTGGCATGGTCATACGATACGTTAGGGATTTCTCATTGACAACACTACACGACTTTGTTACAATGTGCAATCCACCAACCATGTTTGCAAAAGAGGTGGGGTGTATGCGTGCGACGTGTGATGTTGCAGGTGCTGTAGCAGTGTTTAGTATGGTGTGTTATGAAGCATAATCTTTTTTCGATTCTGAGTCTTGTGGCACTTGCGATTGCCGGCGCGTGTGTGCTTGTTGCGCGGCAGATGCCATATGGTGCACAAACAACCGTGGTGCCGGTGGTGCACAGCGGCAGTAGCGCCGCCGTACCGCAGACAACCGCGTACGTGATGCGTCTTTTTGCAGAGGATCTTGCGCAGACGCGACGGGATGTGCGTGTTGCTGTAAAGCGGGAAGGCGACAGTGATGCGGTGCATGTGACAGTGTCTGGTGTACAGGCGCGCGTTGTTGCCGAAACGATGCGAGATGTTCTTGTATCAAATGAGCGTACCATGCAGACCGTGTATGGTGCGGACGTGCGTTTTTCCGTTTTGCGTGCAGATCGTATTGTGCAGAAACGTGCGATCGTCATGCGTGCACCGTATGGCGCAATGATCGCTTTTGCTGCGGCACTGCTGTTTGCAGTGCTGTGGTTCTTTGATATGCGCACGCGGCGTACTGTGCAGCGCCCCGCGCCGATGTCGCCATGGGAGGCGCGTCGTATTTTCGCATCGGTGCATGCGCCGCTTTCGGATACACCCTCTACACACATGCAGTCGCAACAGTCATCCGGTTCTGTACAGGATGGCGTGCAGGAAGATCATGTTACACAACCCGATGATACAGAAATGCAAAAAGATGCTACACTGCCGATGGAGAAGGGCGTACCGCCTATGCGCACGCGCACTGTTCCTACACCGACACCCGCAGGACTACCTGTCCATTTGCCGAGTGGTCTACAGACAACACCTGGCAATCTCCCCGTTGTGGATGTGGCAACACTGGGCATTGCGCATACCGACATGCCCGCGCCGACGGCGAAAGCTGACAGCAGCCCTGGAACAGATGATGCGTTGCACACGGCGGAGCCGACAACAGAGGAGTTGAAGGCGCGCCTCAATGCTCTTCTTGGCGGTACATTATTATAAGACTCAATATTAGGTGTTATGCACATGACGAAGGCACATCGTCGTTTGGTGATCTTTTGGATGATCGCCGGTCCTCTTTTGGTGACATGGTGGTTTTTTTTGTATTGGATGAATCGCCCGCAGCGCATTGTGGCGCCGATGGCCTATGTGACCAATATTCTGCCATTGCACAGCAAGATTGGCGATGCAGCACGCATCGTGCGGGAGCTTTTCTCCGCGAAGCAGGAACGTACGTATCTCATCCTTGTGCACGATGCGCGCACGGCGCGACCGACTGGTGGTCTCATCGCATCTGTTGTCGCGGTCACGATGCATGATGGTGTGGTGACATCAGTTTTGGCACATGATCCTGCAGCTTTTGCGCCCATTGCCATTGATCAAAAACAGCACAACGCGGCAACGGTGGGACTGCCTTCCGGCGTCAATCCGTTTTCCATGCAGGAGAGTAACTGGTTTGCAGATTTTCCTACAAGTGCGCGCATTGCGGCGCACATCTATCGCGCGCAATTTTCGCATGCAGTCATTGATGCCGTGTTGTCCGTGGATGCGGTGGCGCTTGACGCATTCATGGAGATCATGGGGCCTATTGTCTTTGATGGGTGCAGTGTGTATGATGGCGACAGTGTGGTACGGCGACAATGCGTGCATGCGCGCGGTGTGGTGGAGCCTGCCGATACGGCGTTTACAGGAGACGCTCTCGCGGCGCTTGCCACATCTGTTTCCGATACGGCGTCGGTGTGGCAACGTATGGCACTTTTGCGCGCAGCAGTACACATGTGCGATGCAAAGCATGTGCAGATTGTACCACTTAGCGCCATGAATCTTGCCGCGCCATTGCAGCGTCGCGGATGGGATGGTGCCGTGGATACCGCATGGAACAAAGATTATGTTATGGTGGATGATGGTGCGGTGTCGCCACGTGGTGTGGAGACGCGTGTTGCGCGATCGGTTACGTATGCCGTGGATCTCTCACAATCCATTCCGCAGGCCGCTGTCACGGTACGCTATGCGTATGGCACCAGAGATACACGCATGTCAGTTATGGATTATGAGGTGTTTGTGCGTGTGACGGTGCCACGCAATACGTGGTTTACGTCGGCGATGCCGTGTATAGACACTCCGCACTACGGTATGAAATATGGTAAGCGTTATGCTGCGTGTACGGTGCGTGTGCCGTATGGCGCGACGACGGAGGTGACATTTCACTACAACTTGCCTATTGATGTGCGCAATCACTACCCCTATGATCTCAAGATGCAGCACCGTGCCGGCTTTGGCGTCGTACCATGGACGATTCGTATCACAAAAACGGGAGACGATGCGCCGCACGTGTATACAACAGTCATTGACCGCGACATGACGTTGCGTCGCGATGTGATGATGACGCCGTTTTTGTAAGATTCATGCACACTAGAGGACATACGTGCGCGTTTTGCCATTTCGCGCTATACTGGTAGAAGTATTATTTGTGAGATCGGGTGCTATGCAAAAAGAAGAAATGGACATTGCCGGACTTGCAGTGATTATACCAGATGTGTTTGGCGATGAACGCGGTTTTTTTGTGGAGACATACAATGCCACACGCTATGCTGATGCGGGCATTCCCGACGTCTTTGTGCAAGACAACCTCTCCATGTCTGCCAAAGGTGTATTGCGTGGTCTGCATTTTCAAAAGCCACCGTTTACACAGGGTAAACTGGTGCAGGTGGTTGCCGGTAGCGTAGTGGACGTGGCAGTGGACCTGCGCAGTGATTCGCCAACGTATGGACAGTGGGCAAGCGTGCTTTTGGACGCGAAAGACAAAAAGCAGTTTTGGATTCCCGCGGGTTTTGCGCACGGCTTTGTGGCGCTGGAAGATGGGACAATTTTCAGCTACAAGTGCACCAATGTCTATGCGCCAGAACACGACAGCGGTGTGATGTGGGACGACCCCGACATTGCCGTGGATTGGCAACTAGAGCAGTATGGTATCACACAGCCGGTTATTTCCGCAAAGGATGGCGATCGCATGTCGTATGCGGAGTATGTGCGCAATCCCATTTTTTGACGGAACGCGTGTGCAATATTTTATCGACACCGCGAACCCATAACATTAACCACTAAAAGCAGCTTCCTATGAAAAAGATTCTTGTGACGGGCGGCGCCGGATTTATCGGCAGCAACTTTATCCACTACATGCTGGACACTTATCCCGATGTGACGATCGTGAACCTTGACGCCTTGACCTATGCCGGCAATCCCGCCAACCTCGCTCATTACGCTGATGATGCGCGCTATACGTTTGTGCATGGTGACATCTGTGACGCTGATGTGGTGCACCCCTTGGTGGCGGATGCGGATGTTGTGGTACACTTTGCGGCGGAGTCGCACGTAGATCGCTCCATTGCCGACAGCAGCGCGTTTGTACACACCAACATCTTGGGGACGTTGACGCTTTTGGAAGCGGCAAAAAACAACGGCAACAAACGTTTTCACCACGTGTCCACGGACGAAGTATTTGGTTCGTTGAGCAAAGACGATCCCGCATTCACGGAGACCACGCCCTATGATCCGCGCAGCCCGTACAGTGCATCCAAGGCGTCGTCGGATCACCTCGTGCGCGCCTACTTTCACACACACAACCTGCCGATCACTATTTCCAATTGCTCCAACAACTACGGTCCGTATCAATTCCCTGAGAAATTGATCCCGCTTTTTGTGACCAACCTGATTGACGGCAAGAAAGTGCCGATTTATGGCACGGGTGACAATATTCGCGACTGGCTCCACGTGGTGGATCACTGCAGCGCCATTGACACGGTGATGCGCAAGGGGACGATCGGCGAACTGTACTGCATCGGCGGCAATGCGGAGCGAACCAACCTGCAGATCACGCAGATCATTTTGGATGCCTTTGGCATGGGCGAGGAGATGATTGAACACGTGGCGGATCGCAAAGGACACGACAAGCGCTACGCCATTGACAACACCAAAATCACTACTGAGCTCGGATGGGCGCCCACAGTGACGTTTGAGAAGGGCATTGCCGACACGATCCAATGGTACCGCGACAACGAGCAATGGTGGCGCGATATTCAATCGGGGGCGTATAGAAATACGGACGTATGACAAAAATCTACGTGTTAGGACCGAAGTACAGTTATTCGTACAATCTTGCTGCGACGATGTATGCGGCGGAGGATGTGGTGTGTGTGGACAGCATTGCGGAGGCAGTGGAGCGTGTGGGTGTGGGGCGCACTGCGCGGGCGATGGTGCCGGTGGAAAATGTGTTGGGCGGTTCGGTGCGCGAGACGTTGCGTGCCATGCACAGCGCACCCGTGCGCATCGTGCGGGCGATTGACTATGCGATTCGCAATGTGCTTGCGGCACAGGGCGAGGGGTTTACGATGGTGGCATCACATGCGCAGGCATTGACGCAGTGCGCGGCATATCTGCGCACACGCGGTCTGATGAAGAAGGAGGTTGCTGCGACGTCGGCGGCGATGGAGTTGGCGGCTGCTGATGCGACGATTGCGGCAATTGGCGCGCCGGAAGCGGCAGCACACTATGGGCTGCGGATCATTGACGAGCACGTGAGTGACAAGACGGTGAATGTTACGCGCTTTTTGGAATTGGTGTATGCCGACGACGACATGCGCGCGACGCACGGTGCAAAAACATCAATGATCATCACGCCAACGGAAGACCGCGCGGGACTGCTCTTTGAGATTCTCTCCGTGTTTCAGATCAAGAACATCAACCTCACCAAAATTGAGTCCATGCCGACGGGTAACAAAATGAACGACTACTTGTTTTACATTGATATTGATGGATCGCTGACGGAGACGCACGTGCAAGAAGCGATTGCTTTTTTGCGCACGCTGATGCGCGTGGATGTGTTTGGCAGTTATGACATAGACATGATGTGAGAAGCCAGAAAGCACAGAGCGCACCGCGCGCCATTATTGATGAACTATATAATGACCGACGTATGATTTCCCAACGAGCACAACGGATGGATGCCAGCAGTATTCGCACAGCATTTGCATTGGCACAGAGCATGGAGGCTTCGATCAACATGAGTATCGGGCAGCCGGATTTTGCTGTGCCAGACGCCGTGAAGGATGCAGCAATTGCGGCGATTCGTGACAACTGCAATACTTATACACTCACGCAGGGTATCCAACCATTGCGCGCGGCGGTTGCGGAGAAGTTGCGCAAAGTAAACAGCATTGCGGATGCAACGGAAGATACAGTGATGATTACCGCCGCCGTCTCGGGCGCGCTGTCGTTGGCACTGCCCGTCTGCATTGATCCGGGTGATGAGGTGGTGATTTTTGATCCGTCGTTTGTCGGCTACAAGCAATTGGTGTTGCTCTACGGTGGTGTGCCGGTTTTTGTGCCGCTTGCGCGCGATTTTTCTTTGGATGGTGATGCGCTGCGTGCGGCAATCACGCCGCGCACGCGGGCGATCATTGTCAACACACCTGCCAACCCGACGGGGCATGTCGCGACACATGACGAGATTGACGTTCTCGTGGCAATTGCGCGTGAACATGACCTCGTGATTTTTTCCGATGAAATTTATGAGGACTTTCTCTATGGTGATGCGCCGCACATCTCTATCGGCGCATCATATGACAAGACGGTGACGATGGGTGGGTTTTCCAAATCGCATGCGATGACGGGGTGGCGCGTCGGCTATGTGCATGCGCCGGCGCCGATCCTTGACAAGATGATTACCGTGCAGCAGTACACGTTTGTCTGCGCGCCGACGCCGTTCCAGTATGCCGCACTCGCTGCGCTGACAACGGACATCACACCACATGTCACGCGCTACCGCAAGAACCGCGACCAGCTTTTTGCCGGATTGCGTGACACCTATGACGTCGTGCAGTCCGATGGTGCATTTTATTTTTTTGTGCCATATCCCTATGGTGCAGAGAATTTTTTGGCGCAATGCATGGAACACAAACTTCTCGTTGTCCCCGGCAACGCATTCAGCGCGCGCAACACGCATTTTCGCCTTTCTTTCGCAACCGATGTGGACACTATCACCCGCGCCATAGATGTTTTGCAAAAAATCGCCTCTTGACAGACATGGGGATGCGCCTTACAATGATGCCATCTTTGGCGGTGTATCTGGGTAGTTTATACCTATGAGCTACCTGTCTATTGAATCTCAAAATAGGAGGTTTTATGGCTGGAGCGGGCACGGCGGGTGAAAGGCAGGTTTTGAATGCGGAAAAATTAGCGCTTCATGCGGAAAGCATGAAGAAAAAAAAGATGCGTGACCAACAGTTGCGGTCGCTTCCGCCAATGGCAGAGTCAGGACGTCGCTATCAGCGACGTCAAAAAAAATAATCACCAAAAAACGCACATCCACAACGGTGGGTGTGCGTACAATTTTTACTGCGAGAACTTGACAAAAGTGGATTTTTCTGTATAATACACATCACTATCCTGGAGGGAGGGGTATTAAAAGGAGGAGGAGAATGAAAGAAAAAACTACTGTTACTGTGCGGAAAAAGGAAGAAGAGGCTTTCCATTACATCCGTATGGGTGAAGATGGGAAGTTTTCTCTGGACTGGGATGCCTATTTTAAGAGGATTGGCAAACCTAATCCACGAGCAGAGAACTCCTCTTTCTGGCAAGTAAGAAAGAGGAAATGACTGGACCACACCAGAACGAGCGCATTGTCATCAGACAGATGCGCTCTCATTTTTTTCGAGATCATTTTTTGTGTCGTGTGACGTGCTCCACCAGTAGTGTTTCCGTGTCAAAAATGGCAAAGGTGCTTGGCGTGTCAGTGTGGGGCATGATGGCGCCGGGGTTCACGATCGGCACAGTGCCGATTTTTTCGTTACGCGCGTAGTGGGTGTGTCCGTGAAAAACAGCTGCGTAGTCGCCGACTGTGGCGGCGTTTTCGGCAAGTGTTGGATAGTGGGTGAGAAAAAACTTTTTGTTGTCCAACGTTATTTCTCCGAACTCTTGCGGCGCAAAAGTCATATGTGGGTTGTGTTCACGCGCCACTGCAAGCATTGCCTGCTTGTCGGCGTCGTTGTTACCCCAGACGGCAAAAGTGGGTAGTTTCGCCGCGGCAAGTTGCGCGATGGTTGTCGGCGAGCAGTAGTCGCCGAGGGCAAAAATCTGTGCTGCGCCGTGCGTCAAGATTTCGGCAAGCGCCCATGCAAGAGCGCCTTCGTGATCGTGGATGTCGGAGAGGAGTGCGATTTTCATAGAGGTTGTTTTGCTTTTCTGCGCAACAGTGGCGCGCGCATCAATAGTTTTCATAGTGCGCGCGGTAGATGTCCATGATGGCGCGCGTGATCGGTCCGACGGATCCGTCGCCCACGCAGTGGCGATCAATGCGGGTGATAGGGAGGACGTGCTTTGCCGATCCGGTGATGAACACTTCATCCGCGCCTTGCAGTGCTGCCATGGTGATACGGCGCTGTGTGACGGGCATGCGGTTTTTGGCCGCAAGTGTGATGACAGTGTTGCGCGTGACACCAGGCAAAATGTCTTTCAATGGTGGCGTAATGATGCGCCCGTTTTTGACAATGAAAAGATTTGCCGTGGAGCACTCTAATACGCGCCCGCCGTCGTGATAGATGATTTCCACGGCATTGCTACGCAGGCGTTCTTTTTGGAAGCGCAATGCCTCAATGTAGTGTACGGTTTTATGGGGCGCATAGGCACGTTGGTAGTCTTTGGTGATGACTTTTGCACCACGGTCGTAGAGTTTTTGCGCGGGGAGGAATGGCATGAGGTCGTGGATGAGGATGTAGAATGTCGGTATGTTTGGCAGGAGAACACCCGAGGGACTTACGCCACCCGTGATGACGGTGCGGATGGCACATTCGCGATAGGATGGATGCTTGGCGATGAGCTCCGTGATGATGGCGGTGAATTGCGCGTAGGTGATGGGTGGTGTGAGTCCGAGGAATTTTGCGCTACGGATGAAGCGTTGCCAGTGCTCGCGCACGTGAAACGGGCGACGCTGCGCTGTACCCATGAAGTCAAAAACGGCATAGCCGCGCAGGACGCCAAGATCATATGGGCTGATATGGAAATCTTTTTCTTTGCGGATACGTCCGTTGGCGTAGCAATACGTAGTGATGTGCTTCATAGGGGTGTGATGATGCTGTAATGGGAGTTTATTATACCACATAACCACGTCGATGTGGCAATATTGATTAAAACCCACTTTTGCGCTATAGTGAGAGGGATCTCTTATTTGTAATGGAACCGTATGACACTGTTGGGTAAGTTTAAAAATATCTTTGCGGTCAAAGAGCTGCGGGATAAAATCGTTTTCATTTTGCTTATTTTGGTGGCATTTCGCTTGATGGCAAATATTCCGCTGCCGGGTGTGAGTGTGGAGCGTTTGCAGGAATTATTTGCCGGCAATCAGTTTTTGGGAATGCTCAATATGTTTTCCGGTGGTGGGTTGTCCAGCATCTCCATTGTACTTTTGGGTGTCGGGCCGTACATTACGGCGTCCATTATCATGCAGCTTTTGACGATGATCGTGCCGCGCGTGGAGCAGATGTACAAGGAAGAAGGTGAGGCGGGGCGACAGAAATTCAACATGGTCACACGTATCCTGACTGTGCCGCTTGCGATTTTGCAGACGACCGCGATGATTGCACTTTTGCGTTCGCAGGGTGTGATCGTCACAACGGCACCGTCACAAATGGTGGTGATGGTGATCGTTGCCGTCGCGGGGACAATCTTTTTGATGTGGTTGGGTGAGCTGATTACCGAAAAGAAGTTGGGTAACGGTGTGTCTGTTATCATCTTTGCAGGTATTGTGGCAAGTTTGCCGTCAACAGTGATGCAGTTTGGTGAAGTGTATGATGAGACGCAGATTTTCACATACATTGCCTTTTTGGCGATTGTGATTGTGACGATTCTTGGCGTGGTGTTTGTGACGGAGGGGCGTCGCATCATCCCAATCTCCTATGCGCGACGCATGCGCGGCGGGCAACAATACGGCGGTGCGCGTACGCACTTACCCTTGCGCGTTAATCAGGCAGGTGTGATCCCCATTATTTTTGCCGTGTCGTTGGTGCTTTTTCCGAGCATGGTGGGGCAGATGTTGGTGCAGATGGGCAATGTGCAGGCGCAGTCTGTCGGCACAGTGCTTGTTAATCTCTTCAACAATCAATGGGTGTATGGCTTGACATATTTCTTCCTTGTTGTGGTTTTTACGTATTTCTATACGGCAGTGGTGTTTGATCCGCAAAAAATTTCGGAAAATCTCCAACGTCAGGGTGGCTATGTGGAAGGCAAGCGCCCGGGGCATGAGACGGCGGAGTACTTGGGGCGCGTGGTGAATCGCATCACGTTGAGCGGATCGCTGTTTTTGGGTATCATTGCTGTTTTGCCGATTATCGTGCAGGGCATCGTGACCAACTCCAGTATGCTGACGGTTGGTGGCACGAGCTTGCTTATTGTGGTATCCGTGGTGATTGAAATGGTGAAGCAGATTGATGCGCAGCTGGTCATGCGCGACTATGATCGCATTTAACAGCACACGCTTTGGTGGTACTACAATCAGTTACACGTTTGACTTTTTCAGTGTGCCGCGATACACTGAAGCGGTGAAAGTCACGTCCTTGTAGCTCAGTGGATAGAGCGTTTGGTTGCGGTCCAAAAGGTCGTAGGTTCAACTCCTACCAAGGACACAGAAGGGTGCACGGTATGAGCAAAAGATAGGAAACCGATGTGTGTGCATCGGTTTTTGCATTGCGGAGACATCTCGTGCAGCGCAATGGCCTATTTTTACGGAATATGATAGTATTTCAAATGATAATATCGCTTTTTAACAAATAATCTTCTCATTACATGGAGGTGATGTCATGACGATTCTTCATGCGATAAAATTATTTTTTCGGAGCAATAAAAAATATGATCGCTACTTGGAAGAACGACGCGAATTGTTGCGTAAAGTTTTTACAATATGGACAGAGCATGAGGAGCGGGGATGGTTTGCCCCTGAGGAGTTACGGTGTGTGCATGAGCTGCAACGCAGGGTGCATGCTTTGTCGAGCGCATATCCCACAAGAAATACAATGAAGGAGCTGTGCGCTATCCAAGCGGATTATGAGAAGGTGCGTCTGCTTGTATCGGCACGTGAACAAAGGGAGCGCCATAGCGCAACCAATAATGCAGTCAGTGCACAACCCTTAACAGCACAAGAACAGCGCTGTGTCGATGACTACTGCCATTGTTTTTGTGACTGTGACCACTGAGATTGCTAGAGTTTTCCACTCCTACCGCACCATAGTGCCGTAGGATTTTTTTGTATGCTGTTGCTTGCCAGAGGCGTTTTTTGGTGATACACTAGCCCCATGTGCCGCGTGTAATCGCGCACATGTGGAGAGGTGCCAGAGAGGCCGAATGGGGCACACTGCTAATGTGTTGGCTGGATAAAACCGGCCCGAGGGTTCGAATCCCTCCCTCTCCGCCAATTT
>CAYRUU010000011.1:0-27881 GCA_964427825.1 uncultured Micavibrio sp. | reverse complement strand
GGTGCGTACTTGGTGGCATAGTCAACATACCACTTGCCATACGTACGGAACATTGTTGTCATCGCTTTGCTGTGTTCAAATGGTCCGGTGCCGGTCATCTCACCCATGCCCCACACGTAGTGTTCCAGCGGCAGAGTGTTGATCACCCAGACGTGTTTGACGCTGTTCGTTGTGCCGCCGATAATGTCGCGCCCACTGTAATAGCGCACGGTGATCGCGCCGCGATAGTTGTCATAGGAGGAATTGGGGCGATGAGCATTGAACACCATCGTGGCATTGTCGCCGTCGGCTGCGTCAAAAGTCACTTTGTCGCCGATGATGCGATCACCAATGGAAGCATAGACTTTGAGTTTTCCGTCGCCGTCATAGGTAACTTTCGTGCGCGTGGCGCCGCCAATCTGTGCGATGATATTGCCAGCACCGTCGCGGATGTTGTACGGCTTGTTAGCGTCAATGTTAAACGGATCTGCTTGTATGCCGGAGCGGTCGTAATACCACAGGCCGACGGAGATGAGGGGGCCAGTGCCACTGATGAGGGCATAGCGTTTTTCCACGTCGTTCATGGTGTAGAAGTGGTCGTGTGCGTTACTGAGTCGATAAACGGGTAATGTGCCGGCGACTTGTGCGGGATGCGCATAGAATGCTATGCCTTCATAGACATAGCCGGATGCCGTGGATGTGAGGTGGTTTTTTTCGTCACCGCTGATGGTGTAGAAATGGTCGCCGTTGGTGTGGTTGACGAAACGGTAAACCGGTCGGGCGCCGTTTTTGTCTGTGCGAAAAGCATAGAATGCCGCCCCTTCATAGCGATACGGTGTGCGGTTTTGCAAGAGAGTGTTTTTTTCGTTCTCGTTGGCGGTGTAGAAATGATCGCCGGTCGCGGTGTTGATAAAGCGGTAAATTGTGTCGTTTTGCGCGCGCGTGGCGTCGTCCAATGCTTTTGCTTCGCCGTCATTGGCGGTGTAGAAGTGATCGCCGTTAGCGTGATTCACGAAACGATAGACGGTGGTGGTGCCAGTCGCCTTGTGCGAATAGAGATAGAAGGCAATGCCCTCCGATGCGTAGATGGTGGAGAGGTGTTGTTCAATGTATACTTTTTCTTCGGGGGAAATGGTGTAGAAGTGGTCGCCATTGGTGTGGTTGACAAAGCGAAACACGGGTTGCGCGTCGCGGATGCCGGACGCATAGCCGTAGAAAGCGATGCCTTCATAGGTGTAGAGATGTGATTGCTGTGCGATGAGGGTGTTTTTTTCGTTCTCGTCAGTGGTGTAGAAGTGGTCGCCGGTGACGCTGTTGACAAAGCGATGTACTGGACGTGTGTCCGCTTCGTGGGCGGAAAAGGCGTAGAACGCCGTACCTTCAGATTGGTAGTGCGTGCCGACAGTATGATCAGGATAGCTGTAAAAGGCGATACCTTCATCTGTATAGCTGGCATGCACGGTATGCTGTAGCAAAAAAATAGCGCCACTAAGCAAGATCCATGCGATAAAAAATGGGAGATGTTTCATAGATTTTCATTATACCACATTTTTGCAATTTGTGTGCGAAAAAAATAGAGGTATAATAAACGCTGTATCGGAGGTATGTGGCTATATTATATAAAGTAGTGTGTTATGAAAATCGGCGTTATTGGAATCGGCTTTGTGGGACTGCCGTTGGCGGCGGCGTTTGCGGAGATGGGAAATTATGTGCACTGCTTGGATGTGGACAAGAAAAAAATTGACCGCTTGCGCAAAGGACGCGTACCGATCAACGAGCCAGGATTGGACGACTTGGTGGTATCGGGACTGGAACGCAAACTTCTCCACTTCACGACGGATTATGACGAAGTGATCAATGACAGTGAGATTGTGTTTATCGCTGTGGGTACACCTCCGGGCGCCGACGGCAGTGCGGACTTGCAATATGTGGAAAGCGTGGCGCGCGAAATCGGGAGGCGGATGACGGCGCCGCTGATTGTGGCGGACAAGTCCACCGTACCGGTGGGCACGGCGGATCGCGTGAAAAGCATCATTCGCGAGGAATTGCGCAAGCGCAAAAAGCGGATCGCTTTTCACGTGGTGAGCAATCCCGAATTCATGGCGGAGGGGCGAGCGGTGCAGGATATGATGGAGCCGAGTCGTGTGATTGTGGGCACGAGCAATGCGGCAGTGGCAAAGAAGATGTATGCGCTCTACAAGCCGTTTATGATGCGGCAAGATCGGTTTTATGTCATGGGTGTGCGCGATGCGGAGCTCACGAAGTACACCGGCAATGCCAATCTTGCGATGAAGGTGTCGTTCATCAATGCCATTGCGGGATTGGCAGATGTGTTGGGTGCGGATGTGAAGCATATTGCGGAAGGGATCGGCAGTGATCCACGCATCGGCAATAAATTTTTACACGCCAGTTGTGGGTATGGTGGAAGCTGCTTTCCTAAAGATGTGCAAGCGTTGGTGCGCTTTGCCGAAGATCACCATTTGCCGGAGGAATATTTGCGCCTCTTTCGCGCCATTGAAGAAGTGAATGCATTTCAAAAGAAGCTCGTGGCCAAAAAAGTGTTGGCGCATTTTAAGGAGGATGTGGGCGGGAAGACATTTGCGTTGTGGGGGTTGGCGTTTAAGGCTAATACCAACGACATGCGCGAGTCGGCGGCGATTACGATCGTGAACGAATTGACGACGCGCGGCGCAAAAATTCGCGCCTATGATCCGATGGCAACAGATGAGGCGCGTCACGTGTATCTCAAAGAGAATACCAGTGTGACCTATGAAGATGCGGACAAGTATGCTGTGTTGCACGGTGTGGATGCGCTGATTGTGGCGACGGAAACGATGGAATACCGCACCATTGATGTGGCGCGCGTGAAGAAGCTGCTCAAAAATCCCGTGATTTTTGACGGGCGCAACTTGTATGATCCAGCAGAGATGAAGGCGGCGGGATTTGTCTACTACGGTATCGGTCGCGGCAATCGTACGGGGTTCTAGGTTTTGTGTGCAGTCGTTTGTGCGATTTTGATGTCCTTGGACAGAGAGGTTTGCCACGCCCATGCATCGCGCAGGGCGTCGGCAACGGTGCGCGTTGCATGCCAGCCAATGGTGTCGGTGATTTTGGTGGCGTCTGCCCAACAGGCGGCAATGTCGCCATCGCGCCGTACGCCGATAGTGTGCGGCACGGCAACACTGTTCACACGTTCAAAAGTGTCAATCAGTGTACGCACACTGGTGCCGCTGCCTGTGCCGACATTGAAGATGTCATACAGCGGTCCGGTATGTGTGGCAAAAAAGGTCAATGTGGCGACATGTGCATCCGCAAGGTCGGATACGTGGATGAAATCGCGTACGCCGGTGCCGTCAGACGTGTCATAATCGTCACCAAAGACGGTGAGATGGTCGCGGATGCCAGCGGCGGCTTGGGTGATGTAGGGGACGAGGTTGTTTGGTACGCCGCGGGGTAATTCGCCGATGCGGTGTGAGGCGTGTGCGCCGATGGGGTTGAAGTAGCGCAGGGCGATGGCGACAAGCGGCGCGCCACTTGCAACGGTGTCGTGCAGGATGTCTTCGGCGATCGCCTTGGTATTACCATAGGGATTGGTGGCAGGTTTGCGCGGGGTGTCTTCGGCAATGGGATTGACGTCCGGATCGCCGTAGACCGTGGCGGAGGAGGAGAAAATGATGGTGCGCACGTCGTGGGCAAGCATGGCGTCAATAACAGTGAGGAGAGAGAAGAGGTTGTTACGGTAGTAGGTGAGTGGAATGTGGAGAGATTCGCCGACGGCCTTACTGCCGGCAAAGTGGATGACACCACTGATGGATTTTTCGGTTGTCAAAACACGGTCCATAAAAGCGCGGTCGGTGCAATCGCCATCGTACAGTACGGGGCGCTTTCCGGTGATGTCGGCGATGCGATCAATGATCCACGGTTCGGCGTTGCTGAAGTTATCTACGATGACGGGTGTGTGTCCCGCGTCGTGGAGTGCAACGGCGGTGTGTGAGCCGATGAATCCGGCGCCGCCAGTGATGAGAATTTTCATAAACGATGGGTTAAACGATGGATATATTACGTATGTTGTGTGTAGTATAGCATGTGTGGGGCGGAGAAGCGACGCGGCTCTTGTACACCAGGTAGTCTCCGTGGTACCATAAAAACATCCGGGGGAAGTATGGTTTTTTAATTGTGTATTATGGATAAACACGAACAGCGCCCTGCAATTTCCGTTGTGGTGCCGGTCTATAATGAAGAGGGTAATGTGCGAGAATTGCACAAGCGTATTGTAGCGGCGTGCGAGAAGCTGGATACGTCGTATGAGGTGATTTTTGTGGATGACGGGTCACGTGATGGCACGGTGGCGGCATGCAAAGATTTGTCCCCCTTGACGTTGGTACGGTTGCGGAAGAATTTTGGACAGACGGCGGCGTTTGATGCGGGTTTTAAAGCGGCGCGTGGTGCAGTGATTGTCACGATGGACGGCGATTTGCAAAACGATCCAGCGGATATTGTGCTACTGCTTGCAAAAATGCGGGAGGGATATGATGTGGTGTCCGGCTGGCGCCACAAGCGTAAAGACTCGTTGAGCAAAAAGATTTTTTCGCGCGGTGCGGACAAGTTGCGCAAGATTTTACTCCACGACTCCATCCACGATTCCGGTTGTAGTCTGAAGGCGTATGACGCACAAGCGCTCCAAAGTATTGATCTTTTTGGGGAAATGCATCGGTTTATTCCGGCACTTTTGGAGCTGGACGGATATCGCGTGGGCGAGGTAAAGGTATCACATCACCCGCGTGTGCATGGCATGACGAAGTACAACTGGAAACGGTCGGTGAAGGGTTTTGTGGACATGCTATCGCTGTGGTTTTGGGGCAAATATGCTTCGCGCCCACTCCATTTTTTTGGTGCCGTGGGCATCGGCAGTATGCTTGTGGGGACGCTGATCCTTGCGTGGATGGTTGTGGAAAAAGTGTGGTTTGATGCGGCTATTGCGGAGCGTATTTGGCCGCTGATGGGTGTGTTTCTCGTGATGCTTGGTGTGC
This sequence comes from uncultured Micavibrio sp., assembly GCA_964427825.1. Taxonomy (GTDB): domain Bacteria; phylum Patescibacteriota; class Minisyncoccia; order Moranbacterales. The sequence goes on along the minus strand of CAYRUU010000011.1, from coordinate 22,872 downwards.
AGTTCTTCGTTTTTGGGCTGTTGGCAGATATTATGATGAAGACGTACTACAAGTCGCGCAAACGCATGAACTATACCGTGCGTTCTGTTGTGCGGCAGTAGCATTTCAGTGCACAATGTTCTGTGTTATAATAATGCAGGAGTGATGTGTGACATATTATTAAACGACTATGACACCCAAAACAACAAAGAAAAAAACCTATACGGAAGATCAGGCGCTCATGCTCCTCGAGGATGTGCGGGATCAGTTTGTCGCCTTTGGTGAAGGGTTGCATGTTGTTGCGGATAAAGTAGACAAGCTTGAAGGGCGTTTCGATGTTTTGGAGAGACGCTTTGACAGGCTTGAAACAAAAGTGGACTCCATACAGGGCGATGTGAAAGAGATTAAGCATGTCTTGGGCGCAAAAGTGGACGTGACGGATTTCCGGAAATTGGAGAAACGCGTTGTGCGGGTGGAGAATATCGTGTTGATGCCGCAAAAAAAGATTGTACGGTAGCGTGCCACTGCAGCGGCGTTGCGCGCCATGATGCACGGTGTCATCTTTTTTCGCACAGTCCCGTGAGAATATGATTCTATGAGAAAAGTCCTGTTTTTCAACTACGAATACCCGCCATTGGGCGGCGGTGCGGCAAATGCGACGAAGTATATCATGGAGGAATTTGCGCGGCGCGGGGACGTCCATGTGGATGTGATTACGTCGGCTGTGGACAACAAGGCGCGGCGCGAGCATGTGGGCGGTCATGTGACCATCCACTATGTTCCCATCGGGCACAAAGCCCATCAACTCAATTTTCAAACAAAACGACAGCTCCTGATGTACAGTTGGCGTGCGCTGCGCTGTGCGCTACAATTGATGCGTCACGAACGCTATGATCTGACGCATAGTTTTTTTGCTGTGCCGTGTGGTGTGCTGTCGCTTTTTTTCAAGAAGTGGTGCGATGTGCCGTACATTGTGTCACTGCGCGGTGCGGATGTGCCGGGCTACAGTGAGCGATTTATGCGCTTGTATGGCGTGCTACGTCCGCTGGTGCGGTGGGTGTGGCGCGAGGCGTCGCATGTTGTCACAAACAGCAAAGGATTACGAGACCTTGCCGCTACAAGCGCACCCATGCAGCCGTTTTCGCATATTCCCAACGGCGTGGACACACATTTTTACACGCCTGGAGCACGTACGGATGAAGATCGGCGCACGGTGTTTCGCATCTTGTGCGCGGCGCGCCTTTCACGGCGCAAGGGTTTTGCCGATGCGATTACCGCCTTTGCCGCACTTGCGGACGACTATCCCCATGCCACGCTGACGATTGCTGGCGGCGAGGGTAATGCCACGGCGGAGCTGAAGGCGCAGGCGGCGCAAACGGACTGTGCGCAGCGCATCATCTTTACGGGATTGTATACGAAAGAAGAATCGCCAGATATGTATCGTGCGGCGGACGTGTTTGTCATGCCATCGTACAATGAGGGTATGAGTAATAATGTGTTGGAGGCACTGGCATCGGGCTTGCCGATTGTCATGACACCGACGGGCGGATCGCACGAAACAGTGCAAGACGGTGACAACGGTTTTGTTGTGCCCATGCATGACCCCGCGGCGATTGCGACGGCGCTCAGGCGACTAATGGATGAGGAGGGATTGTGTGCGCGGATGGGTGCGGCGAGTCGCGCACGCGCTGTCACGATGAGTTGGGCGAGTGTGGCACAGCAGTATTGGGATCTCTATCACAACACACCATGACAAGAATACGCGGACAATCTGTTAAGACGGCGGTGCAGTGGATCGTGGCGTGCATACTGATCGGCATCTTGATCGCACGCGTTAACTGGCACGATGTGTGGCACGCGTTTGTTTCCGTGCGCGTGGAATTCCTCGTTGCTTTTGTAGTACTCTATCTTGTGGGGATAATCATCAGTGCACGTAAGTGGCAAGATCTTGCAGTGATTGCACACTTTCACCGTCACTACACTTTTTATTTTTCCACCTACTTTGTTGGCATTTTTATCAATCATTTTTTGCCGTCGTTTATTGGCGGTGATACCTATCGCATCTATGCTTTGGGACGCAAAGAGCGGCGTATGGCAGATGCCACGGCGACAATTGTGTGGGACCGCGTGAGCGGATTGGCGGTGTTTGCTGTTTTGGCGCTTGTGGGACTACTGGCGTATGACGGCGTGGCGTTGCAGCAACCGTTGATGCGCTTGCTTGTGGCGGGCACATATGCAGGTGTGTTGGTGCTTGTTTTTGGCATGGTGGTGGTGCGCTTTGTGCATACGGCGCGATGGAAGGCCTACGTGCCGCGGCGCCTTGCTGCACTACTGCGGTCATTTCATCGCCTCTATACGCGGCGGACGGTACTTGTCTCTTGCGGGTGGTCAATGGTATTTTCCCTTATTGCCGTCGGATGCGCTAATCTGATGCTCTTTTATGCGTTTGATGTGAACGTGACGCTGCGGGAATATATCAGCGTGATTTTTTTGACAAATATTTTGGCAGCATTGCCAATCAGTGTGGGGAATGTTGGCGTCAAAGAGTGGGCGTATATTGTATTGTTTGGGATGTTTGGTGTTGATAGTAGCGTGCTTGTGGCGATCGTGATGCTCGCACGTGTGTTGCAAATGGTGGTGAGTCTTGCGGCGGTACCACTCTATGTACGTCGACGCGACGACATGGCACAGCAGCGCGTATGAACGTTGTATATAGTACGAAGTATCAGTTTTTTTGCCGGTGGTCCATGCGGAGACGAATGTCTTCCTCTTGCAGTGCCATGATGACGTCCGCAATATCGCCATCAAGGATGGTTTCAATACCACTCCAATTGCGCCTGATACGGTGATCGGTGATGCGGTCTTGCGGGAAGTTGTAGGTGCGGATTTTTTCGCTGCGATCGCCGGTGCCGACTTGGCTGCGACGCGCGTCGCCGATTTCCTTGGCATGTTTTTCTTCTTCAATTTGCAATAAGCGCGAGCGCAACACCTTCAGTGCTTTTGCCTTGTTTTTATGTTGTGATTTTTCATCCTGACATGAGACAACCGTTCCGGTGGGGATATGTGTGATGCGCACGGCACTCATGGTGGTGTTGACGCTCTGCCCGCCAGGTCCCGACGATGCGAATGTGTCAATGCGCAAGTCCTTGTCGTTGATGACGATGTCAATGTCGTCTGCTTCCGGCAACACGGCAACGGTTGCCGTGGATGTGTGGATGCGACCTTGTTTTTCCGTTTCGGGGACGCGCTGCACGCGATGCACGCCGGATTCGTATTTGAGAAGTTTAAAAACGGACGGTGTGCCCGCTGGCGCTTCCACGCCGAAAATGACCTCTTTGAAGCCACCGATACCGCTGGTGTTGGTGTGCATCAGAGAAATGCGCCACCCGTTGCGCTCGGCAAAGCGATTGTACATGCGGAAGAGACTGGCGGCAAACAGCGCAGATTCGTCGCCGCCCGCACCCGCGCGGATTTCCATGATGACGTTTTTGGCGTCGCGCGGATCGGCGGGGAGCAGGGCGATTTCCAGCGTCTTTTCCATGTCGGGGATTTTTTCGGCGAGCCGTGCGTTTTCCTCCATTGCCATCTGGATCAGTTCGGTGTCAGTTTCAGTGTTCAAGATTTCGGCGTTGCTCTGCATGTCGGCAACAAGTTTTTCATACGCGGTGATGTATGCCATGGTATCCTCAAGTTCCGCCTGTTGTTTGTTCAGGCGGATCATATCTTGCGGGTTGTCGGCAATGCGTGGATCGGACAATGCCGTGCCAATTGCCGCGTATTCTTTTTTGACTTTTGCGATGATATCTTGCATAAAATGAGTGTTTTCTCTTTGTTACTGTAGCGGTTTTTGGGAGTATCGTCAACAATCGTGCGCGGAGCGTCGCGACGCAAAATGTGCAAGCAAAACCCCATACAATAAAAAACACCCCTAACTGTGCACAATTAGGGGTATTTGTTTGCATGAAGGTTCATGTACACTAGAAGGCAATGCTTTCGTAGATGTAAGTCTATACTTTGCGCATGTGTTACTTCATTCCCATCAGAGGAGACGACGTTTGTGCGAGGGGTAAGCCTGTTTTCTCTGCAGTATCAGTATGGCGCGCATTGTTGCTCACATGCCACATCCCCACCGCAGCAATTGCAATCACCGTCGTGCAAAGTCCGATAACACTGCAGTAGCAATGTGTCATTGGTGATTTGTCGCTGCCGCTTGCACTACTTTTTTCTGATCCGATCTCATAGATCAGATCATATCGTTTTCGTCAAACCAATGGACCGGGCTACAAGTCCGCTCCAGCGAGAAGTTGCAACAACAAAAGATGCGGCCGTGTCGTGCCATTGACGAGTTGTCATCGTCGCCTTGACAACTTTCGTGTCTTTGTATAGTATAGGGGATACATGTTCAACACAATTCGGTAAGGGCGAAAAGAAGAGGATATTCCATTGGGCGATCTACATGACTGAGGAATGGAATTCACGGAAGTCATACCCTCTTGTTTTTTGGCGTTACATGCGGATTGCAGGCAACAAGGAGAGATATTATGGCAAAAAAAGACACGATTAAGATGGAAGGCGAAGTGCTGGAAACACTGCCAAGCACCACGTTTCGCGTGAAGCTGGACAATGGGCATGAGATTCTGGCGCATATTTCTGGGCGCATGCGTGTGCACTACATCAAAATCCTTCCGGGCGATCGTGTGGTAGTGGAGATCAGTCCGTATGATCTCACAAAGGGGCGGATCACACACCGCTTGTGAATGGACACATAAGTGCACCGCACCATATCCTATTAAGTAACAACGTACAACCATGAAAGTTCGCGCATCAGCAAAGAAAATCTGCAAGCAGTGTAAAATCGTCCGTCGGCGCGGGCGCGTATATGTCATTTGTGCCACACCGAAGCACAAACAACGACAAGGCTAACTATTTTGATTATTGTTTACACCTATGATTCGTATTGCGGGGATCAACATTCCGGATGACAAATGCATTGATGTGGCGTTGACGTACATCTACGGCATTGGTCCGTCCACGAGCAAGAAGCTTTTGGCATCACTCAAGATTGACGCATCGCTGCGTACCAAAGACTTGACGGAGGCACAGGCGAACCGTTTGCGCGACACGATTGAAAAAGAATATCGCGTGGAAGGCGAGCTGCGACATGACCGCAAGATGGCAGTGCGCCGCCTCAAGGAAATTGGATCCTATCGTGGCACACGGCATCACAAAGGTTTGCCGGTACGCGGACAGCGCACCAAGACCAATAACCGTACCGTGCGCGGCAACAAGCGCGTGACGATGGGAAGCGGTCGCGCCGCGGCGGCATCCAAGACATAGGATGCTAGCAGCAGCAAGAATAGTGATAACCAAAATTTTTATTGTAAGTGATAATTCCGACGCATGAGCGAGCAAACATCCACAACAAAAAAGCAGGAGCAGAATGTCGTCGCGGGCGAAGCGGTAACGACATCCGACACACCGGAGCAGGCGGAGGTAGCTACCGCGCCGGTGAAGCGCAACAAAAAAAGCGGTGCGCGTCAGGTCCGCAAGGGGCAGGCGCACGTGCAGTCCACCTACAACAACACGATTGTGACGATCACGGATCTCAATGGTGCAGTGTTGGGATGGTCAAGTTCCGGTTCACTCGGCTTTAAGGGCGCAAAGAAATCCACGCCGTATGCGGCGTCGCAGATTATCAACGCCTTGTGGGAAAAAGTGCAAAAACATAATATCAAGGAATTGCAGATTTATGTGAGTGGCGTGGGGAGTGGTCGCGATGCAGCAATGCGCGCTTTGGCGGCACGGGGCATTGAGATCAGTCTCATCAAAGACGTCACACCGATTGCGCATAACGGCTGCCGTAAACGCAAGCCGCGTCGCGTGTAATAACGTATTTTTTGTAAACAGGAAACCATTTTCATCACTATGGCACGACACAGAGGGTCAAAATCCAAAATCTGCCGCCGCTTTGGCGAGAATCTCTACGGTTCAGATAAATACGACCGTATTTTGGCGCGCAAGAATTACGCGCCGGGTATGCACGGCAAAAGTTTCGGACGCAACAAGAGTGAATACGGCAAGCAGTTGCTCATGAAGCAAAAGGCAAAGTATGTCTATGGCATTTTGGAAAAACAGTTTCGTAAGCATTATGAAGATGTAAAAAGTCGTCCCGGTGTGACGGGTGACTTATTGTTGGCACGCTTGGAACAGCGTTTGGATAACGTGGTGTACCGCTTGGGCTTTGCCAATACGCGTCCGCAGGCGCGGCAGGTAGTGAGTCACGGCATGATCTATGTCAATGGCAAGAAAATGACCATCCCATCCTATGAAGTGAAGGTGGGTGATGAGATTACCGTCAATCCACACAAGAAAGATAACGGCTATTTCAAGAATCAAGAGCAGTATATTACGCACAAAAAGAGTGTGCCGGGATGGTTGAGTTTAGATCAAAAATCATGGAAAGGGTCTATCATAGCGTTACCGAAGCGTGAGGACTGTGATGCACACATCAACGCGCAGATCATCGTGGAGTTTTATTCCAAGTAATTTTTATCCCTTTCATAATTTTTTAAATACAATTTTATGGCAATTATTCCCATCCCGCAGCCTTCGCAATATACTGACGGCAAGGAACATGCAGGTACTGTGGAGATTCCTGGATGCTATCCTGGCTATGGGACGACACTTGGCAATGCGATTCGTCGCGTGCTGTTGTCGTCCATTGAGGGTGCGGCAATCACATCCGTCAAAATCAAAGGTGTGGCGCATGAGTTTTCATCCATTGAGGGTGTATTGGAGGACACCGTGCAGATCATTTTGAATCTGAAACATGTGCGTTTGCGCATGGAGGGCAATGAGAAGATGACGGCAACAATCTCCGCTAAGGGCGAGGGAGCGATTACTGCTGGCGATCTCAAAACAGCAACGGGTCTGGAGATCGTGGATCCCGAGCAGCATATTGCGACCATTACGGACAAGAAGGCATCATTGGAAATGGAGCTAACAATTGAGAAGGGGATTGGTTACGTATCCACGGATCAGTATCAGAACGCGGAGAAGGAGGTAGGTTCCATTATGATTGATGCGGTGTATACACCTGTCAAGCGCGTGAACTACAATGTGGAGAACATGCGTGTTGGTAAGCGCACGGACTATGAAAAGGTGTCGTTGGAGATCGTCACGGATGGAAGTATTGCGCCGCAAGAAGCGTTTGAGCAGGCTGTGGATATTTTGGTGGAGCAATTTAGCGCATTATCAGCAACCGGCGGTGTGGCAACGGAGGACCATGCGAATGATGACGTTGATGACAAAGAATAATGATATTTTTTAGCATAAGGTCATGAAGAACAGAAAAGTGGGACGACAATTTGGACGCGTACGTGCACAGCGCAAGGCATTATTGTACAGTCTTGTGAGTAGTGTGATTGTCCACGGGCGCATTCGCACAACGGAAGCCAAGGCAAAGGAAACCAAGAATGCCGTAGACAAAATCATCACCAAGGCCAAACGTGCGGCGGATCGTCCTATGGAAATGGTGCGCAAGTTGGACGGCGAGATCTCACCGCAGGCGATTGCTGTATTGCGCGCGGACATGCAGCGCTTTGCTACGCGTGTCAGTGGATACACACGTGTGATCAAGTGTGTGCCGCGTACAAGCGACAGCGCACGGATGGCGATTATTGAACTTGTGGACCGCGCACAGGAAGTTGCAAAAACACCAATGACCGCAAAAAAGACAACGCGAAAAAGCGACGTAGAGGCAGAGGCGACGGCACATGCTGAAACAACAGCGGCACCATCGGATAATTCATTGACGTGACGATCATGGAACGACAAACTCATCTTTTTGATGCACAAAACAAGGTACTCGGACGTCTAGCGACGGAAATCGCAACGGTGATTTCCGGAAAGGATCGCGTTGACTATGCACCGCACATTGACAGCGGTGTCACGGTTGTGGTGATTAACGCTGCGGGTGTGCACCTGACTGGCACAAAGGAACGTGATAAGAAGTATCATCGCTATACAGGCTACGCTGGCGGAATTCGCACGACAACAGTGCAAGAACAGCGTGAAAAGGACGCAAGTGAGATTATTCGCATTGCCGTGAAGGGCATGTTGCCGAAAAATAAACTGGGTCGCGCTATGCAAAAACGTCTTTTTATTTATAATGATGCGGCGTATACAGAGCACATTGATGTGACACATGCATAATTTTTGCAACTAATTTTATTGAGTGTATGATGGCGACAACGAAGGAGACAACAAAGAAAAACGATTCTGCGCTTTTTGCCGGTGTGTATCACTATGGCGTGGGACGACGCAAGACGGCGGTGGCGCAGGTGCGCGTGTATTGTGATGTCAAAGGTGCTGTGGACAACACAGGACTTGTGGTCAATGGCAAGCCGTTTGATGCGTATTTTACAACAGCGACACAGAAAGAGGCTTTTCTCGCATCGTTGAAGGCTACGGGCTTGTATGAAAAATGTGCCGTTTCTGTAGTGGTCAAGGGCGGTGGTCCGTCTGGACAGGCCGACGCGGTCAAGATGGGTATGGCGCGTGCGTTGGTGCGCTATGATGAGGCATTACGTCCGTCGCTCAAGGTGGAGGGATTGCTCACACGTGATTCGCGTCAGGTGGAGCGCAAAAAACCGGGGCTTCGCAAGGCGCGCCGCGCGCCACAGTGGAGTAAGCGCTAGATGCTACTCACATTCTTGTTTTCTCTTCGTCTGTATTCTCTCTCCGTTTTTTCACAACCACCTCGATACATTGCGGGGTGGTTTTTGTATGCAGTGGACCATTGATCAAAAATGACAACTGTGGTTATATCATGATAGTGGCAATGGCATGTACTTTAATACTCTTTAGGATTCATAGGAGTGATTCATGGTGACTGTTGAGCAAAAAATGCTGTGCGTTATTGCAAAAACACTTGGCATTGACTATGATGATGTGGCATCGGGGGCGCTCATCATCAATGGGATCTGTACCACATGGCAAGATCTTGCGGACGTGTTGCGGGTACTGGAAGAAGTATTTTCCATTGATACGCTGGACGGTCTTGCTGTGGAGGCAATGACTGTGGGTGATATGGTCGCTCACATTCAAAAAACAGGGAAGACATAGCCGTCTTTTCCTTATAATGTCCGCACATGCTGAGCGTGTGCGGGTTTTTATTGTTTGGAAACTTTTGTGCCGTCGGGGGTGTCGGTGACGACATAGCCTTTGGCAAGGAGGTCATCGCGCAAAGCGTCGGATGTGGCAAAGTCTTTGGCATCGCGGGCGGCATCGCGGGCGGTGGCAGTGGCGAGGATATCGGTGGGAATTGGATCAGTGTGTGTTTCCGTGCGGATGCCAAGTGTGGTGAGTGTTTTTGTGAGGAAGGTACGGACGTCGTCGGCGTTGGCAAGCGGCGTGTTAGTTGTGTGTGCATTGATGGTTGTTGCGAGGCGCAAGAGTATCGTGATGGCGAGAGGTGTGTTGAGATCGTCGTCCATGGCATTGTCAAAGTCCGTGCGATTGGTGGCGATATCTAGTGTTGCGCCGTTGGGGTCACTTTGTGCGAGGCGTTCCACTGCGCCCAAAAGTGTGCGACGGTTTTTTTGTGCTTGCGTGAGAGCGTTCCATGTGAAGTTCATTTGCGAGCGATAGTGCGAGAGGAGAAAGAGCATGCGCAAATCCATGGGGTCAAAGCCGCGATCAGTAATGTCTTCTAGTGTGTACATGTTGCCTTTGGATTTGCTCATTTTTGCGCTGTCTACTTGCAGGTGGCGTGTGTGCAGCCAAAAGTGCGCAAACGGCACGCCGTTGGCGGATTCAGATTGCGCGATTTCCGCTTCGTGGTGAGGGAAGATATTGTCTTCGCCGCCGGTATGGATGTCAAATGTCGGACCCAAATAGTCCATACTCATCGCCGAGCATTCAATATGCCATCCCGGATAACCCACGGACCATGGCGCATCCCATTTCATGAGATGGTGTGCCGGTGCCTTGAGCCACAGCGCAAAGTCCCACTGGTTGCGCTTGTCGGGATGCGGGTCTTCCAAGCGCGCGCCGATGGCGAGCTTTGCCACAGTATTGCCACTGAGCGCACCATAGCGATCAAAAGAGGCCACGTCAAAAAACACATTGCCGTTTTTTTCATAGGCGTGCCCCTTTGCGATCAGTGTTTCAATGAGGCGGATCATATGTGGGATGTGTTCCGTGGCGCGCGGGTTGTAGTGCGCGGGAAGAATGTTCATTTTTTCTTGCGTGTCCAGCGCATACTGTTCATAAAAATGCGCGATTTCCTGTGGGGTCTTTTTTTCTTTGGCGGCGGCCTTCGCCATTTTGTCGTCGCCACTGTCGCCTTGCGCCACGTCGTCATCGGTGAGGTGCCCGACGTCGGTGATGTTTTTGATCATACGCACTTCATAGCCGCGATAGGTGAGATAGCGGCGGATCAGGTCGGCGTTGCTATAGGCGCGCAGATTGCCGATGTGAATGTAGCTGTAGACAGTGGGGCCGCATGTATACATGCCGACTTTGCCGGGGTTGATGGATGTAAAAGCATCTTTGTGTTTAGTGAGGGTGTTGTAGAACGTCAACATACATACGCAATCAAGCAATAAAAGCAGGTCTGAGACCTGCTTCTACTATAGCACATGGTACGGTAAAAATTCAATCGCATCGCATGCGGGTATACCCGGTTACGAATCCCGGCATCAGTCAATCCACTTTGCCAACTTAAAGATGAGATAGGTGGTGGCGGCGATAGAGAGTGCGAGGATAAGGTGAATAAGGAGGGCAAGCGGGTGACTGCTGAAGGGGATGTGGTCCGTGTTAATGCTAAAGAAGTTGATGTAGACGGAGACGGGGATGAGGAGTGTGGAGAAAATAGTAATGATGCGAGTGTTGCGATTGATACGTTCGGAGAGGAGGGAATTGTTAGTTTCCTCCAAAGATGTAATTGTTTCTCTTGCGCTTTCCAGATCATTCCACAAGCGGATATTGGTCCCGATGAGGTCTTGGTAGTAGATTTTGATGTTGTCAGGCACGACGCCGTTGGGTTGGGCAATGATGGATTCCACAATGGAGCGCTGCGGCATCAATGTGCGACGGAAGTTGAGGATGTCGCGCTTGATGATGCTGATCTCACGCACCATTTGTCGTTCCGATCCATTGAAGATGCCTTCCTGTACGTCGTCAATGTGGCGCACAATGTGATCCAAGCGCGGAAAACAGGATTCTGTGAGGATCCGAAATACTTCGTAGAGCAGGTGGGCGGTGGAGTGGATCATGTAGGTGCGGCGCTTGCCTTCAGATTGTTGGAGTGTGTCAAAAAACGTACGGAGTTGGTAGATGTCATGCTTGTGTCCGGTGATGAGGTGGGTCTTGGTGAGCAGGATGTCCACTTCGCCGGCATAGGTGGTGCGCTTGTCAACGTTGAAGAGCGGGATGTGGATGGTGAGGAAGAGGCAATTACTGTATTTGGTAGCGCGAGCGCGGTAGGTTGGTGTGACAAACTCTTCAATGGCAAGCGGGTGCACATTGAAATGTTCGCGAATGTATTGGATATTGTGTTTTGTGGGGTTTTCAATGTCAATCCACGTAAGTCCTTCGTGGGTGACAATTTTCATGGACATATCAATTTTTCTATGTATTTTATTACAGTATACCACTTTTTGCGCAAGAGACAATCGTGAGGCTTGCGTGCGCGATTCGGACAAAAATGCGGTTTGACAAAAGATGTCGTTTACCGTATAATCTACAATCATGTAGTAAAAAAATCGTGATGAAAACTGTTATTTTACAGTTGATACGGCTTTATCAAAAGACACTGTCATTGGATCACGGTCCGCTGTCCGCCATCTATGGCGAGCGGCTGTGTCGTTTCCACCCGACGTGTTCGCAATACACCTATGAGGCGATTGTGCGTTTTGGCGGGGTGCGCGGCGGATGGTTGGGGGTAAAACGCGTCGCGCGCTGCCATCCCTGGCACCCCGGCGGGGAGGATCCCGTGCCGGAGAAGTAATTCTGTTTCGCGAGTAAGAAGCCGTTTGGTATATGTGATGATGGCAGTACATTATCACATATTCAGGCGGTTTCATTTTAAAAAGGAGGAAAAAATGGAGTGCTGTGAGCTTTCTTGGGATGATATTTTCCGCGCCATAGTGCAGTTTGGAGCAGTTCAAACCAAACAGAAAGCACAGAAATTTATTATCCGTGGGATTCCGCCGAAAGATTTTGATAATCTTCGGAACGGACTTCGTTTGCAAAACGTGAAGTTTGACATTAACGGGCGACGGGTAATCGTTACCGGGGATGCCACATTTTCACTGATGTATGCACGCAGCGGAGATCTGGTCACGCTTGATTTTGCGCAAAAGCGCATGCGTGCACAGGTAGTAGAAAACCGCATGCGCCCCTAGAAGCGCGACTGAAAAATATATTACTGGCAAGGACGAAGTAGCGTCCTTGCCATTTTATTTTTTCCAAGAATTAGCACTCTCTTGACAGGAGTGCTAACACTGTTATACTGAACATAGCACATGATAAATTTCACATCTATGCACGAGCGACGAGCAAAAATTTTAGTTGCAGTGATTGAAGAATACACCAAAACAGGATTGCCAGTGGGGTCGTCGGTGTTGGCGGAGAAGTATAGGTTTACCGTCTCTGGTGCGACACTGCGCAATGACATGGCAATGCTGGAAGAAGCGGGTCTCTTGTATCAACCGCACACGAGCGCCGGGCGCATTCCGACGGACGCAGGGTATCGCTACTTTGTGGAAGAAGTGATGCCCGAGCGGGAGTTGTCCAAAAAAGAGCAGCAGGCGCTTCAAAAAGAACTACTGCAACTCAAGGCGCAAAACATGCGACTCACGCGCACGACGGCGCGACTGTTGTCAACGCTGAGTGGTTATGTGGCGGTGAGCGTTTTACCGAACAAGGAGGAATTTTCAGAGTTTGGATTGCGGTCGCTTTTGGAGAATGTGGACCGAGACAACTTGGATGACATTTGCGCGCTGGCGGAAAGTTTGGACTATATTGACGAGCGGTGTGATGAATTGATGAAATTGGTCGCTGACGGGGAGACGAAAATTCTCATCGGTGAAGACAATCCGTTTGCCAAGACAAAGAACTACTCTATGATCGTCAGTCAGTTTGATCAAGACGGTGAGAAGGGCATTGTGGCGCTGATTGGTCCGAAAAATATGAAATACGAACGCACGAAATCCCTGATTGAGTATGTGAAGAAGATTTTAGGTGGGACGGGTGCGGCGATCATTGTTATGCAGCTTTTCTAAAAGGTCATTTTTTAACAAACAACAACCATGACACAGCAGGAAAAACAAAAGAATACCGAAGAGAAGGACACGATTGTACGGCGTGTGTTCCGCTTTTCGCAAAAGGCGCTCTTTTACAACCCGCAGACGCGCACCTATCTCATTATGCGTGTCGCACCAACAAAGAGTGGGTCACCAGCGCATGCGCGGTGGATGGAGAAATACGGTCCGATGGATTTGCCGGGCGGGCATATGGATGAGGGTGAAGCGGATGTGGCTGCGGCATTTGTGCGTGAGGTGCGGGAGGAAACGGGTCTGGATGTCACCTCACTCCCGACAATGCTGTGCCATACGATTCTCATGATCAACGAAAGTGCGCGCTATCCGAGCGGTGTGAATACGATTGCGCTGGTGTGGTATGACGGTGGTGATATTGTCTTGAGCGAGGAGCATATGGACATGCAGTGGCTGACGGCACAGGAAGTAGAGCATCATGAAGAGATTGGACCGTGGATCAAGGAGAGTGTGCGCAAGGCGGAAGAGCTTGTTGCTTTGCAGGAGGCGGAAGGGCGATGGACGCGGTGCATGGCAGACTTTGACAACTATAAGAAACGACAGGCGCAAACGCAGAAGGATTTTGCCACCTATGCTGCCGAGGGTGTCATTATGGAACTGCTGCCGGTTGTGGATAATTTTCACGTGGCGACCGATCACATCCCCGCCGATCAGGCGGACAATCCGTGGGTGACGGGCATCATGTATATTCGCCAACAGATGGAAAAGGTGTTTGAGGAAAAGGGTGTGACGCGGATGGATGTGAAGGAAGGTGATGTGTTTGATCCGGTGCGCATGGAGGCGGTGAAGGAAAACGAGGACGATGTGATTGACGGTGATGCGGTGGTGACGAAGGTGATTCAGCCGGGGTATATGGTTGGCATGAAAGTATTGCGCGTGGCACGTGTGGCAGTGGGACAGGGCACGGCTGCATAAATACAGATCATCAAGCAATTAAGATAAAGTATATGAACATGACATGGAAGGGGGTGAGCACATTATGACACGTGATATGATCCGTTTTTCGCCGGCATCCGATATTGATCGGTTTTTTGGCGAAGCGTTTCTCCCATTCGTTGCACAGGGCTACACACCAGCGGTGGATATGTACCAGGACAATGACAACTTGATTGTTGAGATGTCGTTGCCAGGTATTGAAGCCGAGGAGGTGGATGTCGCTGTAGAGAATGATGTGTTGACGATCAGTGGTGACGTGCAGGAAAAGAAAGAGGTGAAACGCGAGAACTACTATCGCAAGGAAATGCGCTGCGGTGCGTTCTCACGTTCGGTGATCTTGCCGTTTGCCGTCAAGGGTGATGAGGCGAGTGCGGACTATGAGAAGGGTATTTTGCGCATCACATTACCCAAGGCGGAAGAAGCGAAGCAAAAGAAGATTACGGTGAACCTTAGGGGTAAATAGGGATGACGCACGATCGTCTTCTCCGATCCCTCCGCACCGGAGCGGTGCGGAGGGAAGAGGATAAGATCATTAAGCATCACGCTTGGAGATTATCCGCACAAGAGTAATTGACATATAACATACGTCCTATGACAAAAATTCTCGGTATCGATTTGGGTACCACAAATTCGGCAATGGCCGTCATTGAAGGCGGCAAGCCGGAAATCATCGAAAGCGCGGAGGGTAATCGCACAACACCGTCCATGGTGGCAGTGAACAAAAACGGTGAGCGCCTCGTCGGTCTTTTGGCAAAGCGACAGGCAGTAACCAATCCTGTCAACACGTTATTTAGCATCAAGCGTTTTATCGGGCGCCATTTTGACGATGCGGAGGTGCAGGCGGATGTCGCACTGTCACCGTATACCGTCGTGAAAACGGAAACCGGCAGCATTAAGGCAAAGATGGGCGATAAGGACTACACGCCGCAGGAAATCAGTGCCATGATCTTGGGAAAGATCAAAGCGGATGCGGAAGCCAAGCTGGGTGAGAAGATTGAAGAAGTGGTGATTACTGTGCCGGCATATTTTGACGATGCACAGCGCAAGGCAACCAAAGAAGCCGGCGAAATTGCGGGCTTGAAGGTGCGTCGCGTGATCAATGAGCCAACAGCAGCCGCGCTGGCATATGGTTTCAACAAGAAAAACGATGAGCAAATCGCCGTGTACGACCTTGGCGGTGGAACGTTTGACGTGTCCATTTTGGAAGTGAGTAATGACACGATTGAAGTGAAGGCGACCAACGGCAACACACACCTTGGCGGTGACGACTTTGATCAGGTGGTGATTAACTGGATCTTGGAAGAGTTCAAGAAGCAGGAGGGCATTGATCTGTCCAAAGACAATCTGGCACTGCAACGCGTGAAGGAAGCTGCGGAGAAGGCGAAGATTGAACTATCATCTGCGGAGCAAACGGAGATCAATCAACCGTTTATCACAACGAGTGACGACGGCCCGAAGCATTTGGTGATGACGCTTACGCGCGCGAAGCTGGAAGCGCTTGTGGGTGACTTGGTGCAAAAAACGCTGGAGCCGACCCAGCAAGCACTCAAAGATGCCGGCTTTAGCAAGGAAGACATTGACGAGGTAATTTTGGTGGGTGGTATGACGCGTATGCCGATCATCCAAAAAACGGTGGAAGAATTTTTTGGCAGAAAACCGAATATGACGGTGAATCCTGATGAAGTTGTGGCAATGGGTGCGGCCATTCAGGGTGGCGTATTTCAGGGTGATGTCAAAGATGTGCTTTTGCTGGATGTGACGCCGTTGACGCTAGGTATTGAGACAATGGGTGGTGTGCGTACGCCGCTTATTGAGAAAAACACCACCATTCCCGCAAGTAAGTCGCAGATTTTTTCCACAGCAGCGGACAATCAGCCGAGTGTGGAAATCCACGTGCTGCAGGGTGAGCGCGAAATGGCGGTGGACAACAAGACACTGGGACGGTTTATCTTGGACGGTATTCCGCCGGCACCGCGTGGTATCCCGCAGGTGGAAGTCGCCTTTGACATTGACGCCAACGGAATCTTGAACGTCAAGGCGGTGGATAAGGCGTCGGGCAAGGAGCAATCCATTCGCATTGAAGGATCGTCCGGTCTCACGCAAGAGGAAATTGATCGGATGAAGAAAGATGCGGAGACGCATGCGGAGGAAGACAAGAAAAAGAAAGAACGCGTGGAGCTGCGCAATGCGGCGGACACCCTTGTCTTTACGACGGAGAAGGCGATCAAAGATGCTGGCGACAAGATTACCGACGACGAGAAAAAGCCGGTGCAAGAGAAAGTTGATGCACTGAAAGAGGTCTTGAAAGATCAAGACGCCGATGGTGAGAAGATCAAGCAGGCAACGGAAGAATTGTCCACTGCAGCACAGAAGATCGGCGAGAAACTCTATAAAGCCGCGCAGGAGGCCGCCGCAAAAGAACAATCCGCGGACGGCGCCACATCGGCGAGCGATGCTGGTGCAGCATCTGCCGACAGTGGTCCTAAGGACGCCGAGGTAGAAGATGCCCCAAAAGACGGCGAGGCGAAGTAGCGCGGAGGGTGCATCTTGATGCATTACAAACAAGGTCCAACCGAGGGCACACCCTATGGTGGACCTTTGTTTTTTGTGGACTTGTTACACATAAGATGGGAGACATCGTGGACACCCCTATGATAAGATAGGGGCGATTTGACAAATGTGCGAAAATCGCCTATAGTGAACCGTAGAAACAAAGCCCGCGGGGGCTTTTTAAAATACAGCCATTTTATGGGAAAAATCATGCAATTCATCCGCGAGGCGTATGCGGAGATGAAAAAAGTGCAGTGGCCGACGCGACAGCAGACGATTCACTACACTATTTTGGTGGTGATCATCGCCCTTGTGACGGCGGCATATATTGGCGTTCTGGATTACATATTCAGTGGTCTGATTAAGAGTTATTTATTGTAAGATGACGTCGTGTCACCGCAGTGCGTGTGGCAAGACTCTTTTTTGTAAACGTATGGCAAAACAAACACAGCATCATGGGAAGGCGTGGTATGTCTTGCACACCTATTCCGGCTATGAGGACAATGTGTCGCGGAATTTACGACAGCGCATTGAATCCATGGACATGCAAGATCACATTTTTGATGTGATTGTGCCGGTGGAGAAGAAGATCAAGATCAAGGGAGGTAAGCGTGTGACTGTGGAAGAGAAAATTTACCCTGGTTATGTTTTGGTGCAGATGATTGTGACGGATGCATCGTGGTATGTGGTACGCAACACACCTAATGTTACGGGATTTATCGGATTGGGGACGACACCAACACCAGTGGATGCCAATGAGATCATGTCTATCAAAAAGAAGATGGGGCAGGATGAGCCCAAGTATCGCATTGATGTGAAGAAGGGTGAGAGCATCAAAATCATCGATGGACCGTTTAAGAATTTTGACGGTGAGGTGCAAGAAATTGACGAGTCCAAGGGCAAGGTAAAGGTGTTGGTAATGGTATTTGGACGCGAAACACCAGTGGAGTTGGACTTCTTGCAGATCAAAAAAATCTAATATTACGGAGCATATTTTTAATCAATCAGTTAGCACATTATTTGTATGGCAGGAAAGAAGATTAAAACCGTTGTGAAGTTGCAGGTGCAGGCCGGTAAGGCAAATCCCGCGCCACCAGTTGGTCCGGCGCTTGGACAACACGGTTTAAACATCCAAGAGTTTTGTACGCAGTTTAACGAGCAGACCAAAGAGCGCATGGGCGACGTTGTTCCAGTGGAAATTACGGTGTATGAGGATCGCACGTTTACATTCGTGCTGAAGACGTCGCCGGCGGCGCAGCTACTCTTGAAGGCGGCTGGGGCACAGAAGGGCGCCGCAAATCCCGTGACGGACAAGGTGGGCAAGATCACCAAGGCGCAAGTGCGTACCATTGCTGAAGCAAAAATGGCGGACTTGAATGCCGCAGATGTGGAGGGTGCGATGCGCATCGTGGAGGGTACGGCGAAGTCCATGGGCATCGCTGTGGAGGGCTAAGATGTACACAGTATTCCTGGTAACAGTATTTTATTTGTAAATGATGTGGGAGGGGCGGATGCCCCGCATGTACCACGACACTACTATGGCAAAAGGAAAACGATATGCGGACGCGTTGAAAAAACGCCAAAGTCAATCCATGACGATCACGGACGCGTTGGCGTTTGTGAAAGACAATGCGAAGGCGAAGTTTGACGAGTCTGTAGAGGTACACGTAAAGTTGACTCTTGATACCAAAAAGGGCGAACAGGCAGTGCGCGGTGCAGTGGTGTTACCGCATGGCATCGGCAAGAGTGTGCGTGTCGGTGTGATTACCGAAGAGAAGCAGGCAGAGGCGAAAGCGGCAGGTGCGGATGTGATCGGCGGACAGGAGTTGATTGACACCATCAGGGGTGGTGCCATTCCAGCTGTGGATGTGTTGGTGGCGACACCGGATATGATGTCTAAGCTTGCGCCGGCAGCGCGTGTTTTGGGTCCGCGAGGATTGATGCCGAGCCCCAAGACCGATACGGTAACACCACATGTGGGTGCTGCGGTGGAAGCACTCAAAAAGGGTAAGGCGAATTTTAAAAATGACAATTCCGGCAACGTACATCAGGTGATCGGCAAAGCATCGTTTGATGTGGAGAAACTGCGTGAGAATTATACAGCGTTTATGGATGCCGTGCATGCTGCACGCACAGAAGCGCACAAAGGACAACTTGTCAAGACGATCCATGTGTGTTCCACAATGGGCCCGTCGGTCACGATTGTGTCGTCATAGATTGGTACGGTCAAAAGTCCCCTGCGTGGTGGACTTTTGTTATTGTGGCGCGTATACTGAATGGGTGGTGTCGTGTGATGCACAGATACCCCCTAATACAATAATGATTTTATGGAACAGTATAAAACGAAGAACTCCAACGACAAAAAAGTCATTTTGGGACTTGTGGGTGAAACAGGTAGTGGCAAGGATACCGTGGCACACTATCTGCAGCGTCGCTATGACGTGGATTTGTTGCGCTTTAGCAAGCCACTCAAAAAAACACTGAGTCTCTTTTTTGAACAGCCATCCAAGGACGATCAGGCGTGGCTCTATAGTGTGTTCAAAGAGCGATTCGGTGAGGATGTCTTGCATCGTGGTATTGCACGCTACATTGATCAGCATAGCGGCATTATGTGTGTTAATGGTTTGCGGATGATGATGGATATGGACTTTGTGCGTTCCTATAAGCACAACCACATCATTTATGTGACGGCAGACCAGAAGGTGCGCTGGGAACGGACGTTGTCGCGTGGGGAAAAGTCCGACGACAACCAAACTCTTGCGGAATTTAAGAAATTTGAAAAAACGGTGGAGACGGAACAAGCCGTGCCGCGCATTGGCGCGCAAGCAGATTTTACGGTGCGCAATGAGGGAACAATGGAAGAGCTGCTAACACAGGTGGATGCCGTGATGGAGCAAATTATTGCCGCGGAGGGACTTTCTTAATGATCAACGACACATCTATGCGCCATGACAAACGCACAACGTATCTGGACTGGGATGAAACATTTATGTTGATGAGCCACTTGATTGCGCATCGTTCCAAAGATCCCTCCACGCAAGTCGGTGCATGCATTGTGGATGCGAACAATGTGGTTGTGGGACTTGGCTACAACGGCTTTCCGCGAGGTTGTCACGACGATCAGCTGCCGTGGTGTCGTGAAGGAGCAACATTGGACACAAAGTATGCCTATGTTGTGCACGCCGAAGCAAATGCCATCATGAACGCCAATGGTCCGGTGGCTGGGTGTAGGATGTATGTCGCGTTATTTCCATGCAACGAGTGCGCAAAGATGATCATCCAAAGTGGCATTCGCGAGGTGATTTACAACAGCGACAAGTATGCCGATGAAGATATCTTCAAGGCGTCGCGGAAGATGCTGACAATGGCGGGTGTGCAATTGCGCCACTATACGCCGCGACATGCATTGGTGGTGCAACCGTGTGGCACGGAAGGGAAGGATGTTGCATCGCGCAAACGTGCGTATCGCAACGTCCGCCGTGTAAAAAGTGTTAAGACATAAAAAATAACAGTATGACGCAGATGATTATTGGGCTTGCGGGTGAAATGGCAAGTGGCAAAGGAACGGTAGCGCAGTACTTGGTGGAGCACAAGGGTGCGTCGGTGCATAAATTTTCCACGATGCTGCGCGATGTATTGACGCGCATGCATATTGCGCAGACACGCGACAACTTGCAAAAACTCTCCACACTGTTGCGCGAGGCGTATGGGCAAGACACCTTTGCGCGTGTGATTGCCGAAGACGTCAAAACGGATCTGGCGCCAATTGTGATTGTGGATGGCGTACGACGTGAATCCGACATCGTGTACTTGCGCGAAAATCCGGCGTTTCAGCTGGTCTTTATTGATACCGATTTGCGTACACGCTATGAGCGCATCGTCTTGCGTACGGAAAACGCCGGTGATCATAGTAAGACATTTGAGCAGTTTGTGGAGGAGAGTAAGGCTGATGCTGAAATCCATATTGCTGCACTGAAAGACGTTGCCGATATTGTGATCAACAACAACGGCACACTGGAGGACCTCCATCGGCAAGTGGATGCGTTTTTGCCGTAGGAGAAAGGTGTGTGCGAAGTTCTTTGTCAAGGAGTAATGCAGTGATCATCATAGAAATCCAAGAGGGAGGTGTGGATCATGGAACAGGTATTGTTGATTTGTGTGCCGTTGGATGCAGTAGAGGTGGTGATGCATGATCTCTCCCGTGCTTTTGAGAGCGTGCATATGCCATGGAATCACATTTCTTTTTCTATTGATAGGGGCAATGACATACAGGAGCTCATTTGCGAAGGAATGGTAATCCCCGAGGAGGGATTGGACTTTGCACAGCGATATATCCATCAGTGTGGATACATGCTGGAGTTTGTGAAGCCCTCATTTGAGGAATCATTCGGCATGGGGAAGGCATATATGGTTATTGAGGGCAATGCCTTCGATACGATCACGAGTTGAAATAAAGATCCGCTATGGTCTTATCAAGACTGTGGCGGATTTGTGTGTGTGGGGGAGCAGATGTGTTGTTGCAAAAATCGTCAAGACATGTATACTGGATAGGTACAAAAAACCAATGGGCCGTAGCCAAGCGGTAAGGCAATGGGTTCTGGTCCCATGACGCGTAGGTTCGAATCCTACCGGCCCAACACATGACATTGCGTCATTATTTTGCTTTTATGCTGTATGACAGGCGCATACTGCGTCCGCACCTTACGACTTGCGGCGTTTTGTTGTATACTGGTAAGAGAGAGCAGTGTAATGAAATTGAGAATATTCTATGGCACAAAAACGACGTATTGTTTTGGCGGGCGCGGGTACCGGCGGGCACATCTTTCCGCTTATTGCCGTCGCCGAGCAACTAAAGGCGCAGTATCCGAACTACGAATTTCTTTATATTGGCACAAAGTCACAGATGGGCGATGTTGCCCAAGCAGCAATGGCGCAGATGCAGATTCCCACGATCAACATCTCCACCGGTAAGATGCGGCGCTATTTTTCCATGGAGTATTTTATGGATTTTCTTCGTATCCCGTTCGGTGTGATACAAAGTCTGTGGCACCTGCTGATTTTTATGCCGGATGCGGTGTTTTCCAAGGGCGGGTATGCGTCAGTGCCGGTGGTGGTTGCGGCGTGGCTGTATCGTATTCCCGTTTTGACACATGAGTCCGACGCGGTGCCGGGATGGGCAAATCGCGTGTGCGGAAAACTGTCACGCTATGTCGCCATTTCTTTCACAGAGACGCGAAAGTATTTTCTTGCACGCAAAACGGTACTGACAGGTAACCCGATTCGCACAGTAATGACGCAAGGTGACCGCATGCGTGGTTATCAGCGGTGGAATTTTTCGGAGTCCAAGCCGGTAATCTTTGTGGTGGGCGGCAGTCAGGGATCACAGCGAATCAATGAAGCTCTTGTGCGCATTTTGCCGGATCTCGCGCCGATGGCACAGGTGTTGCATGTGACGGGCGCAGATCACTACCATGACATCTTGCCGCTGGTGGGGGAAATGGGATTCAAATCCGGTCGGAAGCGGTATTTTGCAGCGCCATTTTTGCAGCGTGAAGAAATGGCGGACGCCTATGCCATGGCGGACATGGTCATTGCGCGCGCCGGTGCCAACACCATCACGGAATTGGCGGCAAATCATAAAGTGGCGATCCTTGTGCCGCTTGTGGGGAGCGCTAACAACCATCAGGCGATGAATGCCTACAGTACGGCAAAGGCAGGTGGGGCGCTGGTATTGGAAGAGAACAATCTTGGCAGTTCGCTATTCTTTGAACGAATCAAAACCATTTTACATGATCGGGATTTGCGGCTGAAGTTGCAAAACAACATTGGACAATTTTACCGTCCCGATGCCGCAGGAGTGATTGCAGCGGGTGTGATCAAAATGATTGAGGAATAGTACGACGTTCTTGTGCGGGCGTGGTATGTTCTGTCAAGGAATCCATGCATATACATGGCTTCTCCCCTCATGCCATCCTGGGCGTGACCTAGGATCCATGCGCGCAGATCGTTTCACATCCACACAACCTCATTCTTGTCGGCCCAGGACTTCTTGCGGATTCATAGC
>CAYRUU010000010.1:0-28105 GCA_964427825.1 uncultured Micavibrio sp. | reverse complement strand
GCTAACAAAAAGAAGTGTCAAAGTGAAAAGAGATCGTGAGAGGATGTGCATATTTTTTTATATGATACTGTGTTTATGTTTTCTCTAGTATAGCATATATTGTGATGTAAAGCACATTTGGGATGTGGATAATTGCAATCTGATTTATGGAGTTATGTCATTCCGACTGAAATGGAGGGATCTTGGGGTGAAAACTTTGCGGGTTCAAGCGTCTTCGCTTGAGCCTGCAATGCTTTAATGATATGCACGGTTTTAAAAGATATGTATTATTCATCGTAGAGTAATTCCCAACACAAAAGAAGCGGGGCTATCCGCTTCTTTGTATGTGTAGTCTCCACGATGTGTGGCTTCTTATCGCTGTGAAAAGTTACCACCGCGCTGCATACCACCTTTGCCCGCACCTGTACATACGCCCGTTCCGGTGCAACCACGCTCGCCACCACAGCCCATACCATTGCCCATCATGAGATACTGCGTGTCAATATTGTTGTCTTTTGCCCACTGCTCCATTGCCTGACGCTCCTGTGCGCGCGCTGCTTGGTTGGCATCGCGGTTACCGGGCATGTGCTGTGCGCGTGTCTTCTGCACTTCCTCGTGCTTTGCGCGAATCAGGTTTTTCTGCTCCTCAGTGATTTTGCCTTGTGCTACGGCATCGTCAAGATTGGCAACCATGCGCTCTTGCTTCGCTTGACGTCGCTGTGTGCGCTCTTCATCCACCACTTTTTGCACGTCATTTTTGTTGAGATTGAATTGCGCAATGATGCGATCAATCAGCGACGTTTGCTCAGCAGCGGCATCCGCGGTCGTATAGACCGTGACTCCCATCATCGCTAGCAGTGCCGCTGTCGGCACAATCATGCGCGTGCGTGTTGTTTTTTTCATAGATGTGTTTTATGGGACTTACGGGATCATGTGACGTGTGTGGTACCAAAACACGCAATCACCTTCTCCATAGATCTTATACGTATGCTACACAAAGAGTTTGCACGAAGCAATTACCGCCCAAAACACGCACCGCCGCCCATGGGTGACGCACAATTGCGCGGGCGCGACAGCGGCAACGGACGAATCACTTCCGCGGTAAACGTTGTGACATCCAGTGCCGTCCCAATCATTTGCACATCCATCCCCTCCGCAAGCGGACGCCGACGCGGCAGCATCGTGTCTCGCGTCACCACCACACGCCACACCGCACCGTCAAACGCATACACAATCAATCCGTCTTCATACAGTTCGTCACCGATCTCCACAATCCGTCCACCAAGCAGTCCTTGTTCCGGATGCTGCCAACGATCTTGCTCCGGAAAGATCATGCGCATCCTCGCGGGACCGCCCGCCATCATGATGCGCCCCACAAATTGATTCATATTTGTCAGATGCAAGATAATACCACAGAGCATCACCCCCACAAATGTCAACCCCACCACCACCGCAATGCTGTATCGGTACCCCCATCGCGTTCGTCGCACAACGGCAAATCCCATCGCCACCGTCACTACCACCAAAAGCAGCCACAGCCACGGCGCCGTTCGCAACACCAACATCAGCATGCCACCCCATCCCAATCGCTGCACAAGCATCGGATGCACATCGGCAATATTGAGCACAATCAACGATACAAAAAGCGCCCCACACAACAGTGCGCAAACGACAACGCCCCACAAAATGACATTTTTCCATCGCACCGCCATGCGCGACAACGGCCGCACCTGCGTGGTGCGGATGCGCGCCATCACATCCGTCGCATGCGACGATTGTACATGTGTGGTGGTGTGTTCATGCTGTGTCATAGAGAGTGTATGTCACGTTATTATGATGTGATGAGATGCGCCGCACGCGCCGCGTCCAGAAGTTGCGCACGCCCACGGTTGATGAGCGACGCCACTGTGCCTTTCGGCATCTGCAAAATGTCCATAATTTCCTCATAGTTCTTTTCTTCCAAAAAACGCAAGACCAATACATCGCGATATTTTTCCGGCAATGCGTCGATCAGTGCCGCAAACTGCTCAATCATGTCTTGCGTCATATATGCCTCATCCAGCGCCAGCCCCGCATGCGCCAGAGTCGCCAAATCCTGCGGCTCCATTGCCGTGGTTTGCACGCGCGACTGCCGACGACGCACCTCGTCAATCGCCGTAGTACGCGCAATGCGATATGCCCACGTGGAAAATGTCATCCGATCATCATAGGCGTTGATGTATTTATACATCTTAATAAACGTCTCTTGCAAAATATCCTCTCTGTCCTCCGGCGTGAAATAGAAAACCCGCCGCAGATAGGCCTCCAGCCGTCCCCAGTAGCGATCCACAATGTGCACAAATGCCTCGGCATCCTCACGCGCGGCGCGCACCATCGCAACATCATCGTGTGATAAAGGTTGTGCCATGACGTGTGTAACTTATACTCTAACAATACGTCGTCCGCGCCAAAAGTTTGCATCACGCCGACGCACGCGTCAGGACTTCCAAAAGTGCTGCTCTGCCGGTTCTGCCGGTGGCGGCGTAATTACTGCGCGCTGTGCCACCTCGCGCTCTACCATGTCGCGATCGCGCCCATATTTGAGACGCGACAATTCCTTGAGTGCCTCCACAATACTCTGCTCGCCCTCCGTCGGCAAGGGTGCTTTGATATTAAACGGCGCCGTGGAAATGTTATTCATGAGCAATCGCGCAAAATAGTTGTAGTTGTCCACGTTGATGAGATCCTGCGAAGTGAAAATCGGCGTGAATTGCTTTTCCAAAAACTCCGCATCTTCCGGACCAACGCGATACGCCGCAAGTGATCCGACGTTGCCAAAGACGGCCTTGGAAATATTTTCCGACAGCTGCCCAATGAATTGATGCGCCAAAATCAATGCCAAGCGGTACTTGCGCGCCTCGGACAAAATCTGCGCAATGGAGTCCGTCGTCACATTCTGAAACTCGTCGATGTATAAGTAGAAGTCCTTGCGATCTTTTTCCGGCATATCCACGCGCCCCAATGCCGCCAAAAGCAACTTGCCCACAATGATCATACCCAACAAGTGACTGTTGGTCTCGCCGATCTTACCCTTGGACAAATTGATGAGGAGTATCTTTTGCTCGTCCATGATCTTGCGGAAGTCCAGTGTGCTTTTTTGCTGTGAGATGATGGGACGCATCATGTCATTGGTCAAAAACGGCGTCAATTTTGATGTGATGTAGGGCACCATATTTGCCAATGCCGCCTCGCCGCCGGCTTTTTCCGCCTCCTTGATCCAAAAGTCGCGCACCACCATATTGGTACACTTGGCAAGTTTCATGCGACGAAATTCTTCATCCGCCAACACCTTCGGAATCTCCATCAATGTGGATCCCGATGCGGGATCTTCCATGACAAGAAGCATAGCGTTGCGCATGTACTGCTCAAACATCGGACCGCCGGTCGCCCTGAGGTCGTACAACTTGTCAAAGATGTTGATGATTTCATTGATCACAAACGTCTTTTCTTCCGGCTTAGTGAATTCCAGCATATTCAAGCCAAAAGGACGCTCCATATCTGCCGGATCAAAGTACACCACATCCTCCGCGCGCTCCTTTGGCACAGCAGTAAGTATTTTGGCAATAGCCTCGCCATGCGGATCAATAAAGCACAATCCGTTACCCTCGCGCACATCCTGCTTTGCCATTTCCTCCAAGAGCGTTGACTTACCAACGCCCGTTTGTCCGATCACATAGAGATGGCGGCGACGATCGTTCTGTGACAAGCGAATGTCCGTCTTGACACCGCGATAGTCATTCCACCCAAGATAGGCACCCTCCTTGGGAATATCTGTCGGTGGTGGCGCACTGCCGGCCTTCAGCCACTGAATTTTCGGCGTCTGTGTTGTGGAAATCGGAAAGTGAAAAATGCTCGCCAGCTCCTCTACGCCCAAAAGCATGGCGTAATCCTCGTCAAAGCCGCGAAAAATATAGTGAAAGGCTTGTTTTTTTGACCGTTTGGTGTAGTGGCGTACGGCAAAGTGGTTCACGCCGGGATTGTCAAATTGTGCAAAAGCGTTTTCCACATGGGACAGGATTTCCTCGGCGCGTGCCTGCGTCATTGCCGATGCCACCAAGCGGATATTTACGGAAAATGCCGCCTTGTTCGCCTTGGTCTCAATCGCCTTTACCAGCTCTTGCTCTTCCGGCGTCAACTGCACAGTCTTGTTCATCATCTTCTCCTTTTCCTGTTGTGACGCCAATGTTTTATTGACTTCCGCAAACACCGCACGCCCAAAACCCCCCTGCGCATCCTTCAATTGTTTGCCTTGCTGCATTTCATGCGCGATCTTGCGCCCCTTGCTGCGCCACGTCTTGCCGGCATCGCCCAACACAATCTGAATGCCCGCACCCTCACCATACGAATCCAACTTACTCAACGCCGTGGTAATCTCGCTGAGCGGATCTTTTTCCATGGTCCGATAGGTGCGAATCGGCAACGCATAGGACTTATGCAGCGTCACAATGCCGATCGCCGTCTGCGATCCCGGCGAAAACACGGTATAATCTTTCACTTTTTCAATGGATGAGTCTGTGAAATAACTGTGGACCTGCTTCTCCAGCGCCGAACGAAATTTCTTTGGCGTTGCTACAAAAAACTCAATTTCCTCGTCGCCGGAGGGATTGGCAATTTCCAACGTAAACGTCGGTTTGCCGTAGATGAGTGTTCGCCATGATGCCTTCCTCTCGCGCAAGTGCGCCAACGTCGTCAACAACTGCTCCATGACGCCCACCTCCTCTTTCCATAATTCTGGATTTTGCACATTTTGCTCATCTGCACCACGCGCCTTGGCAACGCGGACGATTTCCAAGTCTTCGTTCATAGCACGATTGATGAGAGCCCGATACCCAAAAAAGCTGCGCGCTATCAAAAGCCCGCCCGTCACGAGACTCACCACCGCAAAAATCACCGCAAAAAGACCGAAGATGCCACCCATAGTTATTCCTCTCTTTTAAAAAATAGTATTCTTACGTAGTCACAAGACCGCGCGTCACCAATGCATCGTGTAATTCGTCGGTGAGTAAACGATCGTGCAGCTGATCCAACACGTAGTAGTCGTCCGCCTTCTGCGCAATCCTGACCGCGCGCTCCACACCCTCCGTCAGCGCAATGTCAATCAAGTGCACGATCTGCGACTCGTGATCCATCGCCTGCAAATCGCGTGCATCTTGCGTAATGCGCGCATCATCAGCAGGCGCCGATTGTTGCTGCACTGTAGAGAGCACTTTGTCATACGTTGCGGGTTTCTCCGCAGACGCAACCTCTGACACCGGCTCCTTCTCTGGTGCTTGCGGCGTCGCTTCTTGTGCAGCGCGCTGCGCCCCACCAAATCGCTGCTCCAAATCAATATGCGCCGCGGATTCCTCCACGCGTCCTTCCAAAATGGGATCCGGCATAATCTCTAACTATTAGCAAATAATATCCCGCATGGCACATACAACACGTCGCTGTGTCCTATGCGGCTTCCATGATGTTCTTTTTCAAATCAGCAATGGCATCGGCAATCAGCCCGTCGTAGTCGGTCAATTTGTCACGCAAAAACGCATCAATGTCCGCCGGGTCCGCATTGTCAATATTCTCCAAGAGATCCTCAAATTGCGTGCGATCGCCGTCACTCAATTTCGCATAGGCGTCCACCAAGACGCGCTTGATCACGGACTCCGTCATTTGTAGTACCAATGCCTCTTGCTGTTGGTCGTTCAAGTCGGTAAACCCGAACTCTTGCGCAATAACCGTATAGATTGGTTGCGCATCGGTTTCATGTTGTGCGGTTGGTTCATTTGTCATAGCGTTTGTATTATATTGGATGATGAAATATGTTTTTTTATACTGTCACTGTTACTGAATGCGCTGTTGAAGAGTTTTTTCTATTGCGTCATTTATGGCATTGATTTTTGCAACTGTGATCTGGATGTCCCGTCCAAGTTGCGCCACGCTTTCGTCAGATTTTCCGACGGCACCTTCTGCGATATTGCGATCATGCAACTTCAGTACCTCCGGCGGAATATTTGACGGACGCTCCACACCAAACGACGATTGCACAGCACCAATATGTTGCAGCGACGCCAGTGTCTGTTGTTGCAGTTCTTCATCCGTCAACGGTCCACGCGCTTTTGCCACCCATTGCTCCACGTACGGATTGCCCTCCGTCATCTCCGCAAAATCCTTCGGATCCACTACCTGTTTGAGCGTTGATGCGTATTTATGGAACAAATTTTGCAACTGCCTGTTGGCTTCCAGAAGTTGCGGAAAACCTGGATGTTGCATGACCTGCTCTTGCAACGCGGCCATATACACTGCCTGCTTCTCGCGCCGCTCCGCACTGCCAACATGACCATTTTCCACAGCTTGTCGCTGCTGTGCGCGAGTTTCTTGCTGTGCTCTCTTCACGAAAGAATTGTAGTACCGCTCCACCTGCTGCTCCCATTCGGATTGCGCTTGTGGACGATCCTGATTGCGCGCGATGAAATCACGATATGCCGCATCACCTACCCATTCAAGAAAGTCTTGATATGCCTGTGTCTCCGCTAGCGATCGCTCCATAAACGACTGCGCGCGAAACTGCTGATCAAAGTGTCGGCTGACGCTGTTGCCCTCTTCCTCTGCGCGCTGTTGCTCATGTGCGGCAACGGGAGACGACGTCTCACGCTGTGTCAACGGCTCCTGCGGTATCGCGACCGCGGGTTGCTCTGCAGCGAGCTCCGGCTGTTGCAATACGGCGGCGATCGCCTCTTCCGCTTTATTGGCACGAAAAATCAGCGCAAGAAACACATTCCATTTTGTCCTTTCCAAATTGTAAGGGACACCCGTCGCAACACTCATACCTTCAAGGATCTGCTTTGTGTGCTGCGGGTCAGTACTACCGGCAATAATTTCTCCCATCGTCTTATTTGCCACGGGATTTTTATAGACGGCATCCCGTCCGAGGATGCGCTCCGTGAAAAGACGGATATTTCTCCCAAGAACGGCATGATCATTTTCCACCATCGTGCCTTCCACCGTCAGTCTTTGCTCGCCCGTCCTGTAGGGCGGCTGCGTAAAAATACCGTCCACACCACCACTCTGCGCGGCGCTATCCTTGGACTGTGCGGGGATCTGCGTGGTATCGGCGGGTTCTTGCATCGCAGTGAGAGGTTGCGGGACAACCACATTGGCAAAGTTCTCCGGCTGTTGTACGTGCATTTCTTGCTGTACCTGCTCTGATACCACCTTCCCCTTCGTACGCGTAGATTCTTGCGTTTGCGCTTGCACGCTCGTAGCCAAGCCGCCACCTTCCTGCAACTCCGCCTGCCACTGTCGCAACAGATCCTCGTCGGTAAGCGTCCTGAGTGTAATCTTCTCACCAATCTGAATCATGCCGATATCGCCACTTACAATACCCGCGTCCTTCCACTGCCCGCGAACACGTTGTTTTTCGTACTGCACCACTCGCCCCACCATTTGCGCAACACTTTTCCCATCCGGCACGCCATCTAAAAAGCCTTTTCTCTCCAAGTATTGGCGAATCATCTCACTCACAGTATCGCCCTCTTTCACGGGACCAAGCACCGCACCGTCCCGCCGCGCCTCAATCGTCCGGTCCTTTGCGGCAACGGGCGTCTTTGCTGTCTGTGAGAGGTGTGTCACATGTTCATTCTTTGCTTTGACAGCGGTTTTTATGGTCCGCGAAAAATGCGGAACGGCACCACGTCCCTTACTACCAGCATAAGCATCCTGCGCCACCACACCTTGCGATAGCACAAACCCGCCAAATGTGATCGCGGCAACAATCTTTTTAAATCCTTTTCTGGAAAAAATCCTTGGCCACCATTGACGTCGTTGCGTATCTTCTGTTTGATTTTCTGTTTTCGCATCAAAAGCACGTTGCCCGTTCGCAATACGCTCGGCATTGACAGCATGATATTTAGCACGATATGCATCCAATAGCGCCTGACCGCGCACAACGCGACCTTCCATCACTTTATCCATCGCCTCCGCAATCGCGCGATCGTCTTCATCGTGCACGCGTTCCCGAGGAGATTCGCTCGCAGGCAGGGTTGGTGATTCCACAATGGGCTGTATTTCTTCTTCAGGTACGACACCGTTTTCCCGTGCTTGTGCAACACGTCTTTCCACAGCGTCATACGCCGCATTCATTGCCTCCAAATTTTTCTCCCTCCGTTCACACAAGCGCTGCTCTTCTTTTTCTTGCGCCTGTGCCGCATCGTACGGCGTTGTCATAGCGGGATACGGTCCAAACGCATCCGTATTGGGATCCGTAATAGTGCCTTTTGCCTTGTCCCATGCGTCCAGCTTTTCTTGTCCAAGCACATCATCGTAGTCGCGCATCGTCACTCGCTCATTGAGAAGGCGTGTGCGCAGCTTTGTCGTAAAAGCCTTCATGTCTTTCGGCGACAAACGAAAATCCGCATACACCGTATTCTCCGCATCACGCAAAAACGCCTCCACGGCATTGGTGTTATCCGTGTCAAAGATAGAGGCATGAAAATTTTTTGAGAGTTCATCGGCATGTGTGTCCCATGCCTGCCCCAGCAATGCCTCATCATCTATACCTTCTTCCTCTTCCGGCACATAGGATGATTTGAACCACTTATCAAAAATCATAAAATCTTTTTTAGTGTTGTTTTTGTATTATACCACACCACACAACAGTCTTTGCAAAATTATTGCTTTCGCGAAAGGTACTCCACAACGGACTGTCCACGACCACTGCCGATGATACGCTGCACCAAACGATCCACACGCTCATTGCCCGGCTGTTCAATGTCGATCTGTTGCGCAATCTCTGCAATATCCTCCTGTGGCACCACAAACATGGATCCGGCAAGCAATTGCGACTCATGCGCACCCATGTGTCCGCGAAACAACACTTCATTCAATTGCTGTGTCATTATTTCCACATCACGAGGCGCCACCGTCGCAAGTCGCCTGTATTCAAACATCTGACCATCGGGGCTATGAAGAAAACGGTTAATATAGTGACTCATTGTCTCATTTTCTTGCGGTGACACAACATCTTGCGCCAACATCACCCATGCCCGCCCGCGACGCTCCTCAATAGCAAGATCTGTCCACACACCTGCTCTCATCGTGTGTTGTGTTTGCGCAACAAAATCCGCAACACGCGTACTTTCCAGAAAGCCGTGAAACCGTACCGCATCATCACCAAAACCGAAAAATTGCGCTTGTGCCAATGGCGCACCTTTTGTGAACAGTGATGATGTTGATGGTTGCGCCGCAGAAAATTCCTTCTGCGCCAATGCCGTATATGTTGCATCAGGCGCAGATGATTCTTGCACCGCTTGCGCAACCGCACCACTATGATGCTGTTCATGAAGACTGTTGTACCGTGCAATATAGTGCTCCAATGCTTCTCCTTGATGCGGCGTCATGCCTTCCATACGTGACACATCCAAAAGCCATCTGTCAAAATCATTTTTTTCAGGCAACCGTTCCGTCTGTGCAATATGCCACGCTGCATCGTTGCTGAGCATACCTGCAAACGCCTCCTGCGATATCCCACCCGACATGGTATGCGCCTCGGGAATACTGATACTGCGCGGCGCATGCGCCCAATCGTCAGCGGGCGACACCGATACTTGTTCCGGCTGTGGTACTACACCGTCTTGCGGTGCCTGCGCTACAGGAGCCTCCGACGCACTGACTGGCGCCTGCGACGCGGATGATCCGTCCGGCACATCAACTACAGCCGCACGATGATCCCCGCCGGACGCCGCAAGGACACGACGCACCTCGGCATCGTTACCCAAAATCTCCGTCATGTTAATGCGATCACCCGGACGAATGTAATCCACATCCTCATGCCCGACACGTTTCAACACACCAAAGCCCATACTCTTTAGTGTAGCGTAATTTCCACTTGCCTCCAGCGCTTGCAGCTGGTTCTCAAAATGATCAATAACGCTATTTTGTTGTTGGGGTGGCAGCGTGTTAAAATCGTCGCCATATGTATCCGAGAGGTGCTCTTTGATACGGCCCCACATTGTATTACCGCTTTTAATGTCAAATATCACCTCCCTGGTTGCAGCGACATTTTCTGCTGCTTCCACTGCCGCAGCATCTCCTGCAGCAGACACAGGCTGCGCCTCTTCAGCGGCGGGAGATGTTTGCTGCTCCGCTTTATCCTGATGAGTTTGCTCGCCTGCTTCCGCTTGCTGTGCTAGAGGTTGTTGCTTTTCTACAGGCTCTTCTTGCTGCGCCGCTTGACTATGGTCAGACTGCTCTCCCGTACCCATTTGTTGCTGTGGCGGCAAAGTTTTTTGCGCCTCACCAGAGCCACCCTGTGCATTCTGTGTACCATCGCCTGCGTGCTCAGGAGTATCGTGAGAAATATGCCCGGATGCCGCATATCCCAACGCACCACCGGCTGCTGCACCCGCAAGTGTGGCGATTTTTTTATTGCGGTCCGCCTTGCGACGTAATTGCTCACGCTCCGTAATAACATTCGCCACATCCACATCGCGAAATGCCGCAACATCCCCTTGCACCAGGGTATCCTGCGTTATTTCTTTATCCTGACGCAGCCGCCTCTTGCCATACCAATCGGCAACAAAACGTCCTGCCGCACCACCAACCACTGCACCACCCGCCACACTCATCATGCCGGCTGCTTTTGCCGCCGTCATCACCAGCGGCCCTTTCGCGCCCATCATTATTGCCAATTTTGGCGTTTGACGCAAAATGGTCATCACGCCACCCGTTGCCACCGCCAGAGCGACGCCGCCCACAACGACAACCTTTGCATTCTTTTTACACAATGCGCGCACATCCTCTCGCTGGAAAAAACGTCCCACAGGTGCCATGAACTTTCCAACACCAAGCTGCTGTGCCTTGACGGCTGTTTTTGCATTATACAAACGATCTGCTTCAAGAAAGACATCACGTGTAATCACCTCTTGCATTCTTTTTTGCTCCTCTGGCGGCGCATCAACAATACGCTCGGCACGTATGGCATGCACAAGATTGACCGCATTTCTGTAATGGTCTCTCTGTCGCTCCAATTCCTGCCCCGCCTCCGTATCATGCGCGCTTTCATGAAAAACATTCTTCAACCGACACCATGCCGACGTATTCTGCTGTTCCAATCGCGCCAAAATCTCGCGTTCCTTTTTACGCTCTTCCACCGCCGCACGTAACACCGCCGCTTCCGCACGCGCAATCCGCTCTGCATCTCCTGTTCGCACACCGACGTCCGCTCGCAGTCCCCCCACAAGTGTACCGCGATTTTCTTGTGCCCTACTCATGTGTTCCGCAGCATACCTATCACGCCCCTGCACAGTCTCCACAGTTTTCTGCTGTTCTTCTTCCGATGATAGAGTTGTCGGCTGTTGTTCTGTCATAGATGTATAGTGGTAAAGTATAAAAAAATATTTATGGTATACTATAAAGTATATCATATTATTTTATTGTACACGATACTATGCGTACCATCTATCGTTTCCACCCGCTCCTTCTGCTTCTGGGTATTATCCTCCTCGCCGTTTTTCTCCGCAGTTACCATATCACCACCATTCCCGCCGGTATCTATCCCGATGAAGCTAACAATGCCACGGACGTCATCACCGCCATGACAGACGGACACCTCCAATGGTTCTATCCCGCCAACAATGGTCGTGAAGGACTATTCCTCAACATGATCGCGCTCAGCTTCACACTCTTCGACGTCGGCATCGTGCAATTGAAATTACCCGCCATCCTCATGGGCACGCTTGCCGTCATTGGTGTGTGGTTTCTCGGACGTGAACTCTTCCCATCGCGCCCGCGCCTCGCGCTCATCGCCGCCTACCTCACCGCCGTCAGTTTTTGGGCAATCATGTTCTCGCGCATCGCTTTCCGCGCCAACATGCTGGTGCCTGTACTCACCTTTGCCTTTGCACTGTTTTTACGCGGTGTACGCACACGATCACTCCTCGCATTTGCGGCGGGCGGTTTTGTCTTTGGACTCGGTTTCCACACGTACATTGCCTTTCGTATTGCGCCTGCACTCTTTGCCGTCCTCATCATCCTGTTTCTCATGCAAGATGGGATGCACTTTGTACGCACGCAGTGGCGCGGCGTACTGCTCTACATCGCATGTGCAGCAATCAGCGCAGCGCCCATCTTGTGGACATTTCACATCCACCCGGAATACCTCGTCTCCCGCTCTTCGGACATTTCCGTCTTTGCACCGTCCGACACATCAGTTGTCACCACACTCGCCCGCACCGTCTCCACATCCCTACTACAATTCAACGTCATGGGCGACCAAAACTGGCGTCATAACTACCCGCCACTACCGCAACTGGAACCGCTGGTGGGCGTGTGTTTTGTCGCCGGCACCCTGCTCTCGCTCTTTATGGCAGTGCGCTTTCTCTATTTGCGCATTGCGCGCGGCACACGCAACCGCGCCATGGTTGTCCACTGGTTTTTGATCGCGTGGTTTTTTGCATTGCTCGCACCGGCATTCATGACAACGGAAGGACTGCCACATGCATTGCGTTCCATCGGCACCATCCCGCCAGTTTTCCTCTTTGCAGCGCTTGCCATTGACACTGTCATCACGCGCGCACGCTACCGCAGTCGCACTTTGTATACCTATGCCATCGCCGGCATGCTCATCTTCTTTGTCTACACGGGTATGTTTACCGCCGTGGCGTACTTTGCACTGTGGGGCACTAACCCCGCGCAAGCCGCAGCATTCAATAAAAATCTCACCGATATCGGTACCGCCCTTGCGCAGCGCCCACACGACAGCGTCTTTGCTTATGTCGTGACTGGACCGATGGATCGCCTCCCCATTCACATGCTCACCGCCAACCGCGCCGATGTTATGTGCGTTTATCCCGATCAACTGTTGTCACTGATTGACACATCACGACCGTTTATCGTTATCTTTCCGTCGCCAGATACCACCCTCATTAACGCCCTCACGGAGCGCACCAATGCCACCATTGAAGAAATCACCATGCCACTTGACAGCACATTTACCATCGTCTCATCCCACCATTAATCGCTGCACTAAATGACACGCTCTATGATTCGTCGCTACTATGAAGTGATTGTTGGCATCATCCTCGTCGCATTCTTCGCCGTTTCCGTCTTTTTGGCATGGGACGACGCTCTCACCTTTGACGAAATCGCTCACATCCCCGCCGGCTACAGCTATGTCACACAACACGACTACCGCCTCAATCCGGAACATCCCCCACTACTGAAAGTCCTTGCCGGCATGGCACTCTTGCCACTGCGCCCCACATTTGACATCACACAAGACTATTGGACCGATGTGAACCAACACGGCGAATACGATCAGTGGCGCGCCGGACACATGCTACTCTTTGGCGCCGACAATCCCACGGATCTCATGGTTTTCTTTGCGCGCCTTCCTCTCGTCCTCATTGCCGCCACATTCGGTCTCTTCCTTTTTCTCTGGGGCAAGCGCATCGGCGGCGTCATCACGGGACTTTTCGCACTCATTCTCTATGTCTTTGATCCCAACGTCTTGGGGCACAATCACTTTGTCACTACCGACCTCGGCATTGCCGTCGCTATTGCCGTGGCATTTTTCTTCTTCTTTCGCTTTCTTCAAAAACCGACGTGGCGCAACATGATCTACGGCGGCATCGCACTGGGTGGTGCGCTCGTCACCAAGTTTAGCGCCGTCATGCTGCTGCCGTTTTTCGGCATACTACTCCTGCTCTACCCGTCCATCATGATCATCCGCACGGGACAAAAACGCCTTCATCTCATCTTCACCTACCTCGGTAAAGGGATCTGTGCCATCATCATCGCATGTGTTGTCATTTGGGCAGTGTACATGCCGCTCACATACCGCATGCCCACCGACATCCTCACTACACTTGTCGCCACCAAAAACCAAGCAGATATCCATCCCCGCGACACATACTTCAGCGCATTCATTCTCGCCACAAACACCACTACCGTCACGCGCCCATTCGCCGCATATACACAAGGATTGATGCAGGTACTCAATCGTGTGGATGGTGGTAACGGCGCCTATTTCATGCACACCAATACCTCTCGCGCCTCCAAGTGGTACTTCCCCTTCGTCTTCATCGCAAAGGAAACGCCGCTCCACCTCTTCTTCTATACCGTTGCCGTACTGCTTGGCATACTGGCAATTGCACGCACGCTCTACGTCTTTGCACATCAATCGTTTACAATCTCCATCCGTCGCGTGCGACTCTTCATTGTACGCCACTTTGCGGAACTCGCCCTGCTCCTCTTCGTCTTATGGTATGCCTACACCGCCATTACCGGTAACCTCACCATCGGCTTCCGCCACCTCTTTCCCATGCTCCCGCTCATCTATCTCCTTACGGCAAAGACCATCGTGGACTCCTATAAAAAAATCTACAACCCCACCAAACGCAAAACCGTGCGACTCGCCTTCATCCTCTCCATCGCCATGCTCGTGGGCATCACCATCGCAGCATTTCCGTACTATATGTCCTACTTCAACGCCTTATTCGGCGGATCAAAAAACGGCTACAACTACGTCACTGACTCCAACGCTGACTGGGGACAAGATGCCAAGCGCTTCAAGCGCTACCTTGACGCACACCCGGAAATCACATCCATTCGCGTTGACTACTTCGGCGGCGACAATATCCCCAAGCGTATCGGCGACAAATACATCGGCTGGTGGGACAGTAAACGCCCCGTGGAACCCGGCTACTATGCCATTTCCGTCAACGCTCTCCAAGGATCCATCTACACCACGGAACGCATGCCCGACGACACCTATGCGTGGACGCGCGCACTCACACCCGTTGACCACGTCGGCACATCCATCCTCATCTTCCACGTTCGCGAATAGGAGTTGCACCACTCATCACATAAAGACTCACGCACACTGCGCTTCTTCCCATTGCAAGAGGCGCTTTTTGCGCGCTGTGCCGAACGCATAGTGTCCTACCGTACCATCCGAACGCACCACGCGGTGACACGGTACCAAAAGCGCAATAGGATTGCGCGCCATGGCGCTACCAACTGCGCGCGCCGCACCTGCGGCATTGGCAGCTGCGGCAAGCGCACCGTAAGAAATCGTGGCTCCGCACGGCACTGTGCACAGCGCCGCCCACACGCGCAGTTGAAACGCCGTACCGCGCACATGCAGCGGAATAGCCTGACGTCGCGCGGAAGCGGGATGCCGTATGGCACGATGCGCACGCCGCTGCAACACCGTAGATGCGCGACGCACGGACGTGTGCGGATACAGCGCGTGCAGCTCTTTCTCCATCGCCGCGCCAGATGCGACAAACGTCACCGCACACACGCCGTGCGATGTCGTCGCAATCCCCACGCGCCCGAACGGCGTTTCATACAGATCATAGGCAATTGCCGGTTGCTCGGCATCGCACCACGGGAAAAAAATAACGGACACCGCTCGGTATGTTGTCATCTTTGTCATAGAAGCGTTGTCATAGTAGTAAAAACCCCTCATCGCACATGCAACAAGGGGTGGGGAAACCGCATGTGCACAGTTAGCTCTGTGGCAAACTCTCGCATGCAATACCGTCCTTGTCGCCGTCCAAGCGATTGGTGTCGGCACGCGTGCCACCAGCTTTTTCAAAGAAGCGCTGTGCCTGTGGCTGCGTGGTAAAGTCATCGCAATTGTATTCATCCGTATATTTGCCGCCCGACGCCACTTCATTGCCCTCACGGTCGCGCAAGATACGTGTCATATAGCCACCATCTTCCGTGCGTGCCGCATTACCATCGTCATCACGCACCACTTTGGAGTCAGATACGGACTCTCCCGACAAAATGGACCCCAGGTCCCAATCGTTGCTTGTCAATTCCAAGCCTAGCGCACCAAGCAATAGCACAATGACGCCACCAAGCACACCCTTCATTACTTTACGCTGTGGCGATCCGCTATAGTCCTTTGCGCGACGTACCACATCGTTGATTTTTTCGTTTTTCATAAGAAGCCCGTTAACAAAAAATGGTCGTTAGATCACGTACAAATAGAGGTAGATCGCAATCGCCAGTAAGACGACGATGGCAATGATGCGCAGGTTCTTGTTGCCACGAATATTGCGCGACGACTTTTGCGATGATGGCATGTTATCCGTCATACGATGATGTTATGAAAAATACATGTTCAGTATACCATGAAATGCCAGTGCGCCACAAAGTCGTGCGCTACATTTCCTCCAACACATCAATCGTCAAAAGTGCCAACGCCGTGCGTAGCGTGTCCGCAACAGCATCCACCAACGCCAACCGCGCCGCCGTCACATCCGGATCGTCCGTGAGAATCGGCGTGCTGTTGTAGTAACTGTGAAATGTTTGCGCCAACTGAAAAGCGGCATGCGCCACCAGTGACGGATCGTAAGCGGATGCGGCGCGCACAATTGTGACGGGCAGCATGATCAGTTGTTGCGCCAAAACACGTTCGGCATCCACCGCACCCAACAGTGTAAGCGTGTCCCGCGACGGCGCCGCACCGCGCGCCTGCGCCTTGCGCAGCACACTTTTGGCGCGCGTATAGGCATACTGCACATACGGCCCAGTTGCTCCCTCCAAAGCCACCGACGTGCGCACGTCAAACGTGATGGGTGTCTTGGGATTGGTTTTCACAAAAAAGAAAATAATTGCCGCATGCGCCATAATGTGTGCACGACGCGCAATTTCCGTGTCATCACACGCATCGCCGTGCCGTTTGCGCAAGTCTGCCGCCACAGCTGCCGTCACATTGTCAAGAAAATCATCGGCATCCACAACGGTACCTTCGCGCGATTTCATTTTGCCCGTGGGCAAATTTACCATGGCATACGACAAGTGGCAGCACTGCGCCGCCCACGAAAATTCCATGGCGCAAAACAGTGCAAACATCGTTTGAAAATAGTACTCCTGCTCCTCGCCGACCACATAGACCGACGCGTCCAACGCCGGATAGTCTGCGGATTTTTGTGCGGCAAGCGCAAGATCTTGTGTCGCATAGAGCGCTGTGCCATCGGCACGCAAAAGCGTCACCTTTTTCACACTGCCATCTTTCTGCACACCAAACGTCGCCGCGTCCAACGGAAACACCACCGCGCCAGAATCCTCACGCACCAACACACCACGCGCCACACCCTCCTCCACAATATCCTTGCCGCGCTGATACACCTCCGATTCATAGTACTCGCGATCAAACACAAATCCGTACCGCGCAAATGTCGTGCGAAAACCTTCTTCCACCCACGTGTTCATCATGCGCCACAATTCTCGCACTTCCGCATCGCCATCCTCCCACTTCTTGAGCATCTCCTGCGCCGCATCCGTAAGCGACGGATCCTGCGTCGCCTCCCGTGCAAAACGCACATAGTAATCGCCCACAAAATGATCACCCTTCTGTCCGGTTGTTTCCGGTGTTGCGCCGTTGCCCCACCGCTGCCACGCCAACATGGATTTGCAGATATGCACGCCGCGATCGTTGATCACCTCCGCCCGCACCACACTATCGCCAACAAACGCCGCCAGCGACGCAACGGACATGCCGATGGCGCCATTGCGCGCGTGTCCGACATGCAGCGGCTTGTTGGTGTTGGGGGAGAGGTATTCCACCATGATCTGTCGCCCCGTCGGCGGAGCGGGGCGGATCGGTCGCAGTGCCGACGCAAACAATACTTCGGAATGCACACGCACATTGACATACGGCCCCACCGCCTCCCACACACCCACTGCACTGTGCTCGCACAAGTGCGCCGCAAGATCAGCAGCAATCTGCGCCGGCGACATTTTATAAAACGATGCAAAAGGAAAACACGGCACGGCAAAGTCACCCATAGAAATATCCGGCGGCGTTTCCACAATGGCATCCACGCCGCACGGCGCCCCATACAGATGGCACAATGCCTGCACCACATCCGCAGCAATTGTCACAGCCACACTTTGCATACACCTGTCACACACAAGATTACGCACCGATTATGCGCCTACTATACCGCATTCTCTCGCCAAAATCAACTTGCGCCATCCGTAAAACGGCGTACAATACCAGTGCAGTGCATCACCATTAGATGGCGCGATCGCTTTAAAAAACATATTATGAAAATCCTCATTACCGGCGGCGCCGGCTTTATCGGCGCAACACTGGCGGGTACTCTAGCGGCGCGTGGCGACCACGTTGTCATCGTTGACAACTTCAATGACTACTACGATCCGCAACTCAAGCGCGATCGCCTTAAGGTCATGTTGCGCAATCATTCCTACACGCTCTATAAAGCCGATATTCGCGACGGCAAAAAGATGTTGCGCATCTTCACGAAAGAACGCCCCGACACTGTCATGCACTTAGCGGCAATGGCAGGCGTACGCAATTCCATCAGCGATCCGCTGCTCTATGAAGAAACCAACGTGCGCGGCACCCTCAATCTCTTGGAAGCGGCGCGACGTACCGGCGTCGCACACTTCGTCTATGCCTCCTCCTCATCGGTCTATGGCGCCAACACCAAACAGCCCTTCAGCGAATCCGACATGACGGACGCACCGGTATGTCCGTACGCCGCCACAAAAAAAGCAACTGAACTCCTCGCCCACACCTACACATCTCTCTACAACCTCCCCACAACCGGTCTGCGATTTTTCACCGTATACGGGCCATGGGGTCGCCCGGATATGGGTGTTTTTACATTCGTCGCCAATATCGTGGACGGCAAAACTATTGATATCTACAACAACGGCAACATGCGGCGCAACTTCACCTATATTGACGACATCGTTGCCGGCACCATTACCTGCATTGACGCCAAACTTCCCGGTGCAAACGTGATGAACATCGGTGGCGATCGTGACGAAGCACTGATGGACTACATCGCCGCTGTTGAAAAGCACGCCGGTAAGCGTGCCCTAAAAAATATGATGCCCATGCAGCAAGGTGATGTGCAATCCACTGTTGCCGATATTCGCAAGCTGCGCAAACTCGGCTGGAAGCCCACCACACGTATTGACAAAGGTGTCAAAAACTTCGTCGCATGGTACCAATCATACTACCACGCACCAAAGCGCACAAAGCGCCCCACCACACGTCGTACAAGGCGCTAACACCCACAAAACTATACGTCGCGACGCGCACCCTGCATGAACGCCGTCACCGCACGATCCACAATCAAATCCTCTGCGTGAAGTGGCGCGGTCAAGTAGACCGTTTCCCAGTGCCGGCACCGACTCAGCGCCACATACATCTGCCCGTGCGCAAATGCACCGCGCCCGCGATCAATGATCACCGCATCATATGTCTGCCCTTGCGACTTGTGCACCGTAATCGCCCATGCCAACCGCAACGGGAATTGCGTAAACGAACTCACCACATCCTCTTCCACTTTTTGCGTATCACGATTGTACACATAGCGAATCTTGTGCCACACGGCGCGTGCCACGGTGTAGACATCGTCGCCGACACGCACAAGAATTTCATCATCATCCATGTCCTCCACATAGCCCATCGTGCCATTTACCCAACGATGCTCTGGATCGTTTTTCAAAAACATCACCTGCGCACCGGCCTTGAGGTGCAAGTGCTCTTCCGTCGGAAACGCCGACTGTTCCACGGCGCCGTCAACAATAGCTGTATGCACCATGGCATCGGTGGCGATGGCACGCAGACGCATGGCATTGATCCGCTGCGCCACGGCATTGGTCATCGTCAATACTACCACACCATCATCGGGAAAATCCTCCGCCACACGCTCGTTGATCGCCGCACACACGGCATGCCCGTCGTGTCCTTCGCGCACGCGATTCAACACATCCTTAAACGCATCATCCTCTTGCCGCAACACCTGCTCTAATTCATGCACCTCCAGTGCCGCCCGCTGCCACACGCGCGCATTAAAAAAATACGGCCCTGCATAGTGCTCGGCAAAATATGTACGCAGCGCCGTATCGGACACCACCGGCGGCAATTGATACAAGTCGCCGAAAAGCACCATCTGCACACCACCAAATGGTGCATCCGTTTTGCGTACGCGGCGCAAAATGATGTCCATCGCATCCATCACGTCCGCCCGCACCATGGACACTTCATCAATCACAATGGTATTAATGTTGCGTACGAGACGCTTTTTGTGCGGGGCCACGTCGTGATCCGCAAGCGTCTCCGGCGTCAACAGAGCCGGTGGTAATCCAAAAAACGAGTGGATGGTCTGTCCGCCCACCGTCAATGCCGCCACGCCCGTTGGTGCAAGTACAACAAGATTTTTCGTTGTATGCTCCTGCACATGCGTCAACAAATACGACTTGCCAGTGCCCGCCTTCCCCGTGATAAACATGTGCGCCGCACGTGCCTCAAGCAAGTGAAACACTGCCTCCTGTTCCGCAGTCAATTGATGATTGTCGCTGTTGTACTGTGTCATAATATTTGTATACGCCATCCACTACCGCATCTGACACGTGCGGCAACACGATGCAAAATGATCCCTAGCCGATATGTGACACAATAAACGTCACAAGAAATCCCAAAACAGTGAAAAAGCCCGCCATAAAACCACCGTCATCGTAGGCTTCCGGCATCATGCTGTCCGCAAGCATGGCAAGGATGGCACCTGCGGCAAACGCCTCCAAAATGCCGACATTATTGGGATGCAGTGCACCCAAAAACATATAACTCACAAGCGTCGTTGTGGCGGTAGCAACACCCACAATCACCCAAATGCCAATGATCGTCGCTGAGCGGAACCTTTCTTTTCTGAGACCAGTAATTGACGCAACGGCTTCAGGAAAGTTGGACAGCGCCACGGCGACAAGCATCATCAGTCCGACACCGGGAGACAGCGCCAGTGCAATACCCATGGCGATAGATTCGGGAATGCCGTCAAGGGTGGCGCCCAAGACGATGAGCGAACCATCGGCATTGTTGCGCGACACGTGGTGCCGCGAGTGGCGTCGATGCATCCGCCCGCCGTAGCGGTGGATGAAATAATTGCCGCCGATAAAGAGCAGTCCTCCCAAGAGGAACCCGATCATTACCGCATCAAAACCGCCGTGGTAAAACGCTTCTTCCATCAACCCGAACGACAGCGCGCACACCAAAACGCCAGAACCAAATGCCATCACGGCGGCGATCGTCTTGCGCGAAAAATGAAAAAGCACGCCCACCACCGCGCCAAGCACAAGTACCGCACCATTGATCACGCTGTAGAGAATAATCGTTGTCACAAAAACATCATTACGCTATGTATGCAATATCGCCGCATCATCATATTCCCATTATCGCGCACATGTGCCATGCGCGCAAGATACCCACGCAGATGTCACGGGCAACAAAAAATACTCCTCCTATAGTATAATGACAGTGTAGGGTAAAAAAACGGAATAATGATGCGCTTGACAAATGCTCCACTTCTTCACATAATGTAATGATACATCACTAACACGGCTTAGGCTTCCCATCTCTATGACACATTCCAACGCGCAAT
Organism: uncultured Micavibrio sp.; assembly: GCA_964427825.1. Taxonomy (GTDB): domain Bacteria; phylum Patescibacteriota; class Minisyncoccia; order Moranbacterales. Next base: position 6,677 of record CAYRUU010000010.1, on the reverse strand, counting down.
TCAATAAACTCACCTTGCACGCACGCAAAAGTTTATCGCATGCGGAACGTATTGCACGCCTACATCACGCAAACGACGTGCGTCCGGAACATCTTCTCTATGGCATCTTCGTGGAGCGCGGCAGCGTCGGTGCCACCATTCTCACCAATATCGGACTTACACAAGATATCCTACATGCGCATTTCGGCAATGCTATCGCCGAACACGCCGAAGCGTTACATGGTGCACTACCGTCGTCACCGCATGTCAAAAAAATCATCACCACCGCACATGCCATTGCGGCAGAATTCGGCTACACCTATGTCGGCACGGAACATCTTGTCTATGCACTCCTCAATGCCAAGGACACCGTTTTAAAAAAGATTCTCACATCCACAAAACCTCTCAATCGCACGGCACAACCACTCACCACGCCAAATCCCGGCAATCTTTTTGGCATTGAAAATCTTGCGGCGCTATTTGGCGGTGAGCGTGAAGAACAAAGTAGCTCTGCTATTGATCAATTTTGCACCACAATTGACGATCTACCTCGAGAGCCGTTCATTGGTCGCCACGACGACATTGATCGTATCATCACCATCCTTGGTCGCCGTACCAAAAACAATCCCATTATCATCGGCGAGCCCGGCACTGGCAAAACAGCGATTGTGGAACACATTGCCCACCATGCCGCATCGCCCAACGCACCACACCACCTCTACGGCAAAGAAATTGTCACGCTGGATATGGCACTTCTTGTCGCCGGTACAAGTTTTCGCGGCGAATTTGAACAGCGCCTCAAAAACATCATCGCTGAAGCACAAGAAAATCCCAACATCATTTTGTTTATTGACGAAATTCACACGATCATCGGCACAGGCAACACGGGAGGGAGTCTGGACGCCGCCAACATCCTCAAGCCGGCATTGGCACGCGGCGCCGTGCGCATCATCGGCGCTACCACATTTACGGAATACAAAAAGCATATTGAAAAAGATGCTGCACTGGAGCGCCGTTTTCAAAAAGTCATTCTTACCGAACCTACTGCCGATGATGCGCGCGCAATTCTGACCGGCGTCAAGAAAACCTATGAGCAACATCACGCCGTCACCATCACGTCGGACGTCATCGCCGCTACGGTACGCCTTGCCGAACGCTACTTACCCGAACAGTTTTTTCCCGACAAAGCACTGGATCTCATTGACGAAACCGCTGCGCGCCTCAGTGCACATGCGCACAACAGTGCGGCGCGAGAACGCGTCATCACCTTGGAGCAAGCGCTGCACACTGTACGCGAACGCAAAACGGAACTCGTGCGCACAGAACAGTACGACGCCGCGGCACAAGCGCGCACCGACGAAAAAGAGCTCCTTGCCGAACTCAAAGACGCCCGCACTCGACAAGACACCCACCGCAAAACGCATCGCCCGGTGATGCACGTTGAGGACGTTGCCGCAACCGTTGCAGCGGCAACGGGCATTCCCATCAGCCACCTTCTAAGCACACCCGACGCAGCTATTCTCGCAGCACACGATGTGCTCACCCGCACCGTTTTCGGTCAGGATCGCGCCATCGCAGCCATCAGCGACACACTCATCCGCGCCGCAAGTGGTCTCACCAACGCCAACCGACCGCTGGGCTCTTTTCTGTTTCTCGGACCCACAGGCACTGGTAAGACATTCACAGCACAAACGCTGGCGCGCGAACTGTATCAACAGTCTTCGGCACTCATCCGCGTGGACATGAGCGAATTCATGGAACGCCACCAAACCGCAAAACTGATCGGCGCACCAGCGGGCTACGTCGGCTACGGCGAAGGCGGCACACTCACAGAAAAAGTTCGCCGCAACCCGCATAGCGTCATCTTGTTTGACGAAATGGAAAAGGCACATCCCGATGTCGCCCACCTCTTGTTACAAATCTTGGAAGACGGCAGACTCACCGATGCGGCTGGTCGCACCGTCAATTTTGCCAACACCATCATCATCCTCACATCCAACATCGGCGCCGGACAACTCGCCAACACCAAAAATGTCGGCTTCACCAAATCCGCACAAGGTACCTTTTCCGAAGCCGCCATCCGCGCCCTCGCCAAAGAAACCTTTGCGCCGGAACTCTTGGCGCGCTTGGACCACTCCATCGTATTTGCGCCGCTTACGGAAAAAGATTTGCAAACCATTGCCAAAACCGCACTGGACACCATCAAAAAACGCCTCATGCGCAAAAGCGGTATTACTCTTGTCTACCGCGCCAAAATACCGCGCATCCTCGCCACCCGCGCAGCCACAAGCGGTGACGGTGCGCGTGCCATCCGCCACATTATCCAAAATGAGATTGAAGGCCATGTCGCCCGGCACGCTCTCAAAAACGGTCCTGCGACAAAAATGATTATTGACGCCACATCCGATGATGTCATCACCGTTGCGTAAAGTACACACGTTTTGTGTCAGCATCCTGCGTCACGGCATTGATGCGCTCTTTCCCATTCGCTGCCTCGGATGCGGCGCATTTGACACGTGGCTGTGCCAACGTTGTCACACAACATTGCCGCTTATCGTCACACAACATTGCCCCTATTGCCAAAAAAACGAAACACCCTATGGTAATGCGTGTTTTACCTGCGCGCCCGATGTGGGCACGGGCTACGACGCCGTTGCCATCGCCTCACGCTATGATGATCCACTCGTGCGTAAAGCGATTCACATGTACAAGTACCGTTTTGCCCGCGAGCTTGCCACACCACTTGCCCTGTTGCTTGCACAAAACCTGCAACACACACCCCTACCGGTACCAGACATCATTATTCCCGTGCCACTGCACGCACGTCGTCTGCGCTGGCGCGGATTCAACCAAGCAGAACTCCTCGCCAAAGAATTACATTTACAGATTCCTCTGGAACCTGCTATACTAAAACGGAGACGCTATACGCAACCGCAAGTGACGCTGCGTGATCGGCGTGCGCGCGAAGAAAATTTGCGCAACGCCTTTACAGTGACACAGCCGCACGCCGTGCACGGAAAGACCATCCTGCTCATCGACGATGTGATCACCACCGGATCCACGCTCACACACTGCGCCGCGGCACTCAAAGATGCCGGCGCACGCCATGTGTATTGCCTTGTTCTCGCGCGCCATTGACAACTTTACAAACCCCATGCGATTTTTACAACACCTTGCGGCAATCCTCTTGTCGCTCACCATTACCGCGGCATCTGCCGCCTACGTCTACGGCTATTCTGCCGCTTTTGCAATCAAGCCGCAGGCGCAAGAACGCCGTGCTAACCTCTTGCCTGATGCGCCGTTTGCCATTGTGTTTTCCGCGCCTGTCAACAGCACCTACTACGCCGATAACATTCAGATTGAGCCGCGCATCCCCATGACGGCAACCATCAACGCCGCCAACGACAAGATCGTCATCACGCCGACAACATCGTGGCAACCCAACACGCGCTACACCATCACACTTCCCGCCGCGCGCACGTTGCGTTTTGCGCCGGTCGCTCCCGCATCGTTTGAATTTACCATTGTGCCCGCACCCACAATCGCTTCCATCACGCCCGCCGACGGTACCACGGACGTGCGCCTAGACATTGAAGATCCTATCATCGTGTCATTTGATCGATCAACGGATGGCTTTGATGTGGACTTTCGCATGATGCCGGAAACAGAGATCAAATATCAAAATAACGAAGCGCAAACGGACTTTGAAATCCTCTCGCAAAAACCCCTCACGGAAGACACCACCTACACTCTGGATGTTCACATCAAACCGCGCTCCGCCGCAAACGACGCGTTTGTGTCTCTGGCATCCTCGTCATTCACCACGCTCCCCCCGCAACCCAAGACGTGGGCAGAAAATCGCTCCGAACGCATTGAACAAGCCAAGCGATTTACCCTGCCGCGCATCACTACGGGTAAATACATTGACATCAACCTAGCAACACAAATCATGACAACCTTCAACGACGGCAACATCCACGGTGCCTACCTCATTTCCTCCGGCAAGCGCGGCATGGACACACCCAAAGGCACCCACCAAATCTACAACAAAAGCCCGCGCCCGTGGTCCAAGCAATATCACCTCTTCATGCCCTACTGGATGGCAATCACATCCGACGGAAAATACGGCATTCACGAACTCCCCGAGTGGCCGGGCGGTTACAAGGAAGGGCAAAATCACCTCGGTATTCCCGTCTCTCACGGCTGTGTGCGACTCGGCGTCGGACCGGCGGAAACCGTCTACCACTGGGCGGACATCGGTACACCTGTGGTCGTCTATTAGTATCATATGCATACATCGCTCCTCCGCACCTGCGCGAACACCCTCCTCGCCATCGCTATTTTTCTTATCCCGTGGCATGCCATTGTGATTGTGCGCGACGTTGTGATCAATCATGAAAAATGGCACTACGGCACCATCGGTATCTATCTCGGCGACAGTATTCTCCTTGCGGCAATTCTGTGCACCCTCTTTGTCTATCGCGCACACGTCACTACACTGATCACACGTAACGTCACAACGATACTTCCCCTCACACTCTTTTTGTTGTGGTGTTTTGCATCGGCACTCTGGAGTCCAGATCCCATGCTATCGCTCGTCACTGCAAGTCGCATCGCCCTTGCCGCGGCACTCATTGTCGCATGCGCATGCATGCCGCACAAACGCCTCTTGCTTTTAGCATTCATTGCTGGTGCTACCCTACAAGCATGCTACGGTGTGTGGCAATTCTCCACACAAACATCACATGGTTCTTCACTACTCGGCATTGCGGCGCATGACGCCGCATGGGGCGGTAGCGCCACCATCACTGCACCATCCGGCCGTTGGTTACGCGCCTATGGCGCCATGCCGCATCCCAACATCCTCGGCGGCTATGCGGCAATCGCCCTGTGCCTCACCTACGGCGTGCTCTTTACCACAACGCACCCGCGCATGCGCGGATTTCTCATCGGTGCCTCCGCCATACTCCTTATAGCACTTCTTGCCAGCGGATCGCGCAGCGCACTCTTTGCGCTATGTGTTGGCGTCACTATTTTTGTCGCACTGTACCACCGCCACATCCTCACGCACCGCGCCACCGCACGCCTTGCAAGCGCAACGCTCATCGCCACCGCACTGCTTTTTCTCTTCGCCTATCACGACATTTTTCTCACACGCACACTCCACAGCACCACCATCGCCACAAACGCCATCACCGACCGCGCATCCTACATGGACGACGCACAAAAGCTCATCACCGCACATCCGTTGCACGGTGTCGGCATTGGCGCCTACACGCGCGCCGCATATCTCATCCACGCGCCCGCCACACCGATCTGGAGCGTGCAACCCGTGCACGTCGTCTATCTCATCATCCTTGTCGAACTCGGTATCGTCGGTGGCGGTATCCTCCTGTGGACCATGTGGACTACACGCGCGATACTCCACAACACCGCGCCATCACCACTGCACGGCGGTCTCTACGCGGCGTGCGGCACGCTGATTGTCATTGGTATCTTTGATCATTGGCCGTGGACGGCACACGTGGGTGTCACAACGGCTGCGCTGTGCATCGGCACTCTCCTTGTTGCGGTGCGCTCTACACAAGATGTGCCGCCTCGGCAATAGCCGTCAGCACCTGCGGTATACCACGCCCCGTTTTCGTGCTACTTGGAAAGACTGTGGCGTCACCACCGCTTTCCGCGGCAATCGCCCGCAATGACGCATGTAGCTCCTTTTGATTCAGTTTGTCCGTTTTGTTGGCAACCACGATAAACGGATGGTGGTGTACCCGCAAGACCGCAATCATCTCACGATCAAAATCGCGCAAGCCCGCCTTGGCATCCACAATGAGTACCACCAATGTCACCGGCGCCTCGGCAGAAATCATATACCACAAAATCAGTCGCCGCAGCTTCTCGCGCGCCTTCGCACCAGTCTTGGCATAACCATACCCCGGCAGATCCACAAAATACACGTTGTCGTTGATTAGGAAAAAATTGATCTGCTGCGTCTTGCCAGGCGTGGAGGATGAGTGCACCAACCCTCTGCGCCCCGTCAATGCATTGATCACGCTTGACTTGCCCACATTGGATCGCCCCACAAAAGCAATCTGCGGTTTTTCATCCACCAAAAGATTATGTGATCCCACCACCCCGCGAACAAATTGTGCATCCGTAATTGCAAATGTCATAAAAACGCTCTTACATGTTGTCCATCATACGTGCAATCTCATTGTTTTGTCAAAAACCTCCCCTTTTTCTTCCGCTTGGTTGACAAAAACGCCTCTTTCCCCTAGAATTGCCACTTGGCGATAGTACTGGGAAATTCTCTCACATATCCGTTGTTTAACAATAGAAAACGAACTTCTCTTTCCCCTCAATGGACCACCGGTGATGTGAAAAAACACAGCCTCATCTACAAAAAAGGAGTATCTCATGGAAAAAATTACGCTCATGCGCTTTCATCCCAGAAAACTTTTCATCACAACACCACAGGGAAAACGCATTCCCGTTCCACTAGCGGCAACGGCACTAAAGTGCGGCGCCCTGACAAAAGAAGATGTTTTACGTCCCTACGAAGATGCCATACATGCATTCATTGCGTCTGACGGTAAAATAGAGGATCTGTACAGTTAACAGCCAATGGTAACACTCTCTAGATACTTCTCATGAGGAGTCTTTCCATGTAATGATAAATGAATCCTTTCAAAATTGTA
>CAYRUU010000009.1:0-28189 GCA_964427825.1 uncultured Micavibrio sp. | reverse complement strand
TCACGGTGTTGTCCGCGTCATACTTCTCCATAACCTTATCGCGTAAGAGTTGCGGACGCACCACCTTCTCCTCAAAATCCGCAAGCGTCCACCCATAGAGTGTGCGCAGTTTTTCCACCACCTGATCGCGTGTGCCCATTTCTTCCATCGGACGATCCACAGCGGCAGACACGGCATCGGCGCTGAGTGTGATCCCCCATGCCTTTGCCAAATGCGCAATCGCAATATCCTCCACCAACTTATTCAACATCTGCCGCTCCTGCATCTTCAAACGCTTCTTTCCGTCTTCCGTGGAAAAATCCACGCGGATGCCCATGGACGCAAAATCTTGCGTTTCGTAGAATTGTTTGATGGATGCCGTGTTGCGCTCTACGGTATCAATGCGCACACTCTCGCCGTCCACCCGCATCGCCGGCAATCGCAACAGCTTACGCATCCCCGCAACAGCCGGCGCATCGGACCGCGACAAATAGGTGAAAAATAGCGTCCCCGCCACAACAACAAGCGCCGCAGCACCTGCAATGATCATCATTTTTTTACGGTGTATGTGCATAGATCGTGTGTAGTATTACCTAATAATAAATGATCTTCCTCATCGCAATATCATCGGAAAAAATACTCATACCAGATCTCATAGTGCTTTTGGGGTGGTGTGTCATCCTCTGCCGCGGTTGTAGTATCCTGTGCCTGCGTAGCGCTCTGTTCTCGCGTGCGGCGCACAATCGCAACGTGTTCATCGGGATTTTTGTAATTCATCCGCTTCGCCTCCACCTCATATGCACGATCCGACTGCAGATAGACAATCCGATCTTTCAATTCCATGTTTTTGCGTTCATACTGCTGTTTTTGCGCTTCCAACGCCGCAACATGATCTTGAATATCGCGCGTCCGCCGCTTCTCCTTCACCACAAGCACCAACGTTACCACAATCATCGCCACACTGGCAATCAAGAGAACACTCGTCATCATCACTCTCACACCTGAACGCATACGCCCCATCATTACGGATTACGCATACAGTAGCGGCATCAAAAGAAATCCCACCATGGAGAGAATCATGATTATGGAGAATATGAGCCAGAACATATACAGAGCCTTGTTTTTCTTTCTTTTCATCATAGTATTTTGATTATAGCAAAATTTTTCCCGTGCGACAACTATAGCGCACGCCTATGCCACTTCATCCATGTCTTCCACCGCAAAGTGTACGGTTTCCCCGCGGCGCACATTACCGGCAATCAGCTTCTTGGCAAGTGCGTCGGCAATCGTGTCGTCAATGTAGCGCCCCAGCGAACGCGCGCCAAACACGGGATCAAAACCCTCCCGCAAGATTACCTCCGCCACATCGTCGGCAAACGTCAGTGTGATATCTTGCTCGCGCGCAGTACGCGCGGAAAACTTCGTCAAAAGCAAACGTGTCACCTGCAGTGCGTCATCCTGGGTTAGCGGTCCAAAGATCACTGTGTTGTCAAAACGATTCACAAATTCTGGACGAAACACTTTTTCCTCCAATACCGCATCCACAATTTTTTTGTGGTGGTCTGCGGGATTCATGCCCATTTCCACCATCTTCCTCATCGTCAGTGCGCCAGCATTGGATGTGGCAATAATGATCGTGTTTTCAAAATTTACCTTGCGCCCAAACGCATCATGCAAAAATCCTTCGTCCAGCACCTGCAAAAACACATCCAACACGCGCTCATTTGCCTTTTCAATCTCATCAAGCAAAATCAGCGAATAGGGATTTTCACGCACGGCAGACACAAACACACCCTTCTGCCCCAACTCCTTTGACCCAATCAAGCGATCCAAGGCGGTCGGTCCTTGGTATTCGCTCATATCCATCCGGATCACACGATTGACATCGCCATAGTACTGTGCGGCAAGCGTTTTTGCCATTTCCGTTTTTCCCACACCTGTCGGTCCCAAAAAGAGAAAGCTGCCCGCCGGCTTGTGCGGTCGTGCCATGCCCGATCGCATACGTCGCACCGCCGCCGCTACCGTCCGCACCGCCGTTTCTTGTCCGATGATGTGTTGGTGCATGGCGTCTTCCAGCGACAGTAGTGCGTCCTGCTCCTGCGCGTCAATCGTGCCTGTGGGGATGCCTGTTTTGTAAGTGATGAATGCGTCCACAATCTCCTCCGTAATGACGGGACTTGTACTGTTTTTCTGCCAATAGAGCATCACCTCCATCGCCAGGTCAATGGCGCGTGTCGGCAGTGGCGCATTGTTGGTGTAGCGGGAAGATCCTGTGATGATGCGACGCAACGATTGATAGGTAAACGGAGCGCCCTCACGATCACAAAAACGCGAAAATAGCACATGCATTGCGTCATAGGCGCTCATTTCCTGCACAGTAATTGCGTCAAAATGACGCATTAAAACGCGATTCGCCTCAATGGTTTGATGAAACGCCTCCTGCGACGCAATAGCAATCATGCGAAACGTCGGCAGCGACGCATATTCATCCATCAATGCACTGAAAGAAAACCCCCGCTGATTTTCCGCCGCCATGTACTGCTCAAAATTATCCACCACCAAGATGACATTGCCAGCATACGCCGCTTCATAAAAAATCGTGTGAAGCACCGACTCAGGATCATCGTCGCCACTGCGTGCCGCCGCCATAATCACTGACAGATCGCAGATCAAGATTCGCATATACTGCAAAAACGTTCCATCGTAGTGCCCCGTGCGGATGCGCCGCGCCAACTCATGCACCAGCATGTGTCGCCCACTGCCCACCTCACCCGTAATCAAAATGTTGTTCTCATTGGGACGTGCCAAAACGATCTCCATTAAATGCATCTCCTGCGCATAGCCGCGAAAGAGATTTTTCGTGTGATGCGATGTGTCATAGCGCGTCAGATCATCCGTATAGCGATCAAGATGTATCGTGTAGCCATAGTGCCACCATAATCCCAACGGACGCATGGCAGCAAAATGCTCTTCGGAAAACACGTGACGCTGTTGCTCCCTGTGATTTTGCATTTCAATTTCGCGGGCAATCACAAATTCACACTCTTCCTTACTCAGGTGATACGTCCGTAAGAGCTGCTCAAACGCATCCATGTTGTGAAGCACAGTGCCAGTGATGTCTGCAAGTGGGATCCCCAAGCGATCATAGACGCGACGAAACCACGGGTAACGTGTTAGTTCCACCATGCCCATCGTAATATAGGGCGGGTGTGCAATAATCCGATACAACATCACCGCATACAGAATAACGAGCATCGTCACAACAATCACCCCCACCGCCCACAGCATGAGAGGTGTGAAAAGACTCACAAAGCCCACAATGAGTATGGCAGGTGCCGCAGCATAGAAGAGTACGATCACCGCGCCACCCATCGCCACCACGCAAAACACCCCCACACCCGCACCAACCACACACAAACGCACAATCGCACCGATGATGCGCGAAAACAAGTTCCACGCAATGCGTCGCACTGATTGCAGCGGATCAAAACCACGCCAACTCTTTGGCGACACATCGCGGTGCCACGGTGCAAAGAGTGTCCGCAGCAGCAAACCGAATGAAAAAATGCGCGGCATATAGCGCAACGCGCGCCACCATATAGCGATCATCTCTCGCAAACCGTCACCGATGTACCAACGAATAAAATGCTGCCTACGCATGGGGTTGTGTTTTTCTTTACTGATTTCACAGAGGTGTCGCTAGAACATCTCTATGAAACATGTTTTCTTTTTTTGTAGTATATCACAGATTGTGCGACCACAAAAGTGCACCGTACCACGCTTTGATATACATCCCCGTGTCCGCGATGTGGTTGTGCGATCCGCAACGTGCGCTATAATAAGAATCATGATACCCACACCGCATCCGCGTGCCACACAATTCATCACTACGAGCATTATCGTCGTTGTCAGCTATGCCGTAATCGCCCTTATTGCCGGTATCTGCGGCGTCTTTTATGCTGTGCCGGTTTTTCTGTTGTGGATCATCTCGCTCATCATTCTCACCACAACCGGCATGCTGTCATGGACCCTGCCATCGCGCGACTGCGCTGTTCCTGTTGTCGGCGCACTACTCTTTGCACTACTCATTGCCGCGCTCACTGTGCCGACCATTTTTGACGGGCGCGACCAAGGCTCTTTTGCTGACGCAGCAATACGCCTCGCTGCCACACACACCTTTACCCATCACACACCGGAAAGCGACGCCTTCTTCACACTCTACGGTCGCGGACAAGCACTGAATTTCCCCGGCTACTTCTATGCACCCGACGGCGCACTCATCACGCAATTTCCTCTCCCCTACATCGCCTTTCTCGCTGGATGGTATGCCCTCTTCGGCACAGCTGGTTTCATCGTCGCCAATGCCATTTTGTTGACCCTCACGATAGTGTCACTCATCTACGTGGCACGGTACTTCCTCACACCGCGCTGGAGCATGGTCTTTTTTGTCCTTTTGCTTTCATCATTCCCCCTCGGATGGTTTGCCAAATACACGCTGAGTGAAAATCTCGCCGGCGCGCTTTTGTGGAGTGCTTTTGCGCTCCTGCTTGCCTTGTGGCGCAAACCCACCATGCCCGCATGGATTGCCCTGTGGGCAACGGTCGGACTACTTGCTGCCACACGCATTGAAGGATTGTGGTTTGCACTCTTTTTCATCGGTGCCTGTGCGGCGTCCGCCACGATGCGCACATTTGTACGCGCCGACGCATGGCGCCGCTTCTTTGTCCCCGCAGCCGCCGTTGCAAGCATCGGCCTCCTCACATTCCTCACAAGCCTGCCTTTTTTCACCGTCATGGCAAAAGCGCTTTTGCGTAAGTCGCCCGTTGCCCTATCCACCCACATGGGAGAAAAACTTCTCGCCCTCGCATCCGTCTACACGCTCTACGGTTTCATCATCCCCCTGTGTGCAAGCATCGCACTCGTCATCGTCACAGTATGGCGCCACCACAAATACCGCACATCACTCTTCCCCTTGCTTCCACTGGCACTCGTCGCGCCACTTTTTCTCTACTACATCTTCCCCAACATCACCGCCGACCACCCGTGGATGCTACGCCGCTTCGGTTTTGCACTCACCTATGCCACACTGCTGGCAAGTGTCCTGTTTGCCGCCGGCATCCCCGGCACAAACACCGTGCGTCGCGCGCTGCACATCGGCATCCCCGTGTGTATCCTCCTAACACAGCTGCCCGCATTCATCTACTTCCTCCCCTATGCGGAGCATCGGACACTCACCACAGACATCACCGCTATCGGACACACCTTCATGCCTGACGATCTCGTACTTGTTGATCGTATGGCAACCGGCAGCGGCTGGGCGATGATGAACACCCTCCTGCGCACCAACGTCGGCACACACGCCGCCTACATCGTCAATCCCGCAGACTGCGCACGTATTGATACATCCGCATTCCGCCATGTGTACCTCATCGCACCTGACGACGCGATCCAACGCTATCGCGACGCCCTGTCGGCATCGGCACTGGAACCGCGCTCCACATACAGTCTTACCGCCACACACCTCGCACCGGCACCCATCACCACACACTCGGACACTTTCCCGGCAAAACGCCACGACATCGTCACAGGCACAATCTATGAACTTTCATTTTAAACCACTTATGACAGCACCACATTTTTTTCACACCGTCACGCTCTCGCAGCCTGATCGCCACCGGCTCTGGACCTATCGCGCCGGCATTCTTCTCATTGTGATTGTGGGTGTTGCGCTTGTCGCGCGTCAACTCCTCTTCCCCGTCGCACACTTCCATTTTCGCGCCGTCGTTGATTCTCTCGCCAACACCATCTCCCGCCCGTTTGAGACCGCACGTGGCACGGCATTTGACGTGGGCACCGCAGGCACATTCACTGTGGCGCGCCTCACCTTCACATTGCCCAAAGACGTACCGCCCCTTCCCGCCACAACCACCGTCACACTGCACCGCACCTATGCCGCTTTCCTTGCACCGATCGCTCCCACGCACTACACACCCGACATCACCACCGTCCTCGCATGTGACGACACCTACATCGCCATCGCTGCCGACGGCACACCACATGCATTGACAGGCAAGGCAGCAGCCGACTCCTATCTCTTTGCACAGCGCATCGCATCCGACGGCAGTGATCCTCGTTGCGTCATGGGCAACAGTGACACCCATCCGCGCGGCTTTGACGCTGGGACACTCATTGCCTCCGCTGACGGCGTCTTTGTCACGGAAGATGCTACCATGTACCCCTTTCAAGATACGCTCTCTTTTGATGCTATGGGTTATCATTTTGACAACGTCATCACCACCACCGCCAGCGAACGCTCGCTGCACAAAAAAGCCCGCCGTCTGGATCTTGGCGGCACACACCCGTCCGGCACACTCTTTTTCACCACAGACACCGCCAACATGTACACCGTACGCGACAACATGCTGTACAAAATTCCCGTTGACGCCGTCGCCAAAAAACACGCTGTTACTGTCGCCGAAGCATCGCGCGACACCATGGCAACGTGCACGCTCCAAAGATCATTATTCGCACCGCGCTCGTACCGTTGCACACTACCTCTCACAGACATTGCCACTTTTCCCGGTAATATCTTTCGCTTCACCATCAACGCACCATCCGTCACTATTGACAGTGCGCGCGTAACGCTCACTACTGCGATCACCACAGATTCCTTGCGCTATCGTCTACGTACCGTAAAAAATGAACTGCAAAACGCCTATGCACAACATAACTAACGCCATCCGCCGTATCGCGACGCATCCCATCACCGCAATCCTCCTGATTGACGTGCTGCTCCTCACCCTCATCGCCGCTGGCGCCTATATCATTGCGCAAACACTGCTCCCCGGCATCGGCGCACAATTCATCATGCCCTCCACGCTCTTTCTCCTGATCTTTGCACTCTACGCGCTCATCACCATCATTACCCACCACACCGACCACTCTTTTATTGTCACACCGCCCCACACACTGCTGCGTACAGGCATACTGCTCATCTTTGGCGGACTGCTTGGCATCGCACACTATTTCTACGGGTGGATTGCTGGTGGCATCCTCGCCGTCGCCTGCATCCTCTGTCATTACGCACTCATGCGAATCTATGATGATGTCTTACTACAGTAATACTCTTGGGGTGCAAGAAAGAACTTAAAAAAAATGAAATGTCCGACATGGAGCATATCCTGTGTCGGACTTTGTTGATTTTTTATGATGTCCTTGCACATTCAAGCATCTTCACGAAGAACTACATGGGTTCCTAGCAGGAGCTATGAGTTCGCAAGAGTGTTAGCATATACTGTATATTATCCTACGGATTCACCGTCGCTTGATACGTGACGGTACCTTGATAGATGCCGGCTTGCTGTGTCGTAGGGACATCAAGTTTATAGCCGATGTGTGTTTCTGTGGGTGTGGCACTGTATGTGGGTGTGGTCATGATGGATTGTGCGGTTTGTGGAATACCGGCATATCTGTTATTGGTATCATCGTATGTTGTGCCTGTGCCCCACCAGGTATTGTTTTTATTGGCTGTGGAGCTATATAGACTGTGAATGCGAGTCCTGTGTCATGTGTTTGCCAGAGTGTGGCATTGGGGTTTTGTGGATCCCAGCTTGTTCTGTCTGTGATGTAGTGTGTAGCGTCTTTGCTCATTGTGGCTGTGGCAGTGTTTCTCTGTGTTGTGAGTGTATAGCCATTTGTGCTGTTTGTGCTCACAGTACAGGTTAGTGATTGTGTAATGGGAGTTCCGGGTGTGATTGTACCGAATTCTATGGTTTTGTCGTTGGTGTGTCCTGTTTGGGTGCAGTCGAGGGAGATGTTTGATGCGACTGTTGTTGTGAGGGTTGTGCCGTCGGATGGCATGCTGGTGAGGAGGATGCGGGTGAGGTAGGCTGCTGGGGATCCGTTGTAATTTGTAAACCATCCGCCGATGATGGCTTTATTGCCGTCGGGTTGGAGCGCAATGGAACGAACAGTATAGTCTGTCCCCGTCCCTGTCGTAAATGTCGTATCGAGTGTGCCGTCAGTGTTGAGACGGGCGATGCGATTGACGGTGATGCCGTTATATGTCGTGAAGTATCCACCGATGAGAATTTTGCCGTCGGGTTGGAGAGTAATGACGGAGGCAATATTATTTGCACCCGTCCCTGTGGTAAATGTCGTATCCAGTGTGCCGTCGGTGTTGAGACGGGCGATGTGGTTGGCTGTGGTGCCGTTATATGTGGTGAAAAATCCGCCGATGAGGATCTTGCCGTCGGGTTGGAGAGTGATAGCAGAAACAGGGCTATTTGCTCCTGTACCTGCCGTAAATGTCGTATCGAGTGTGCCGTCGGTGTTGAGACGGGCGATGCGATTGATCGTAGTGCCGTTATATGTGGTGAAGTTTCCACCGATGAG
The DNA here is from genome assembly GCA_964427825.1 of uncultured Micavibrio sp. GTDB lineage: Bacteria > Patescibacteriota > Minisyncoccia > Moranbacterales. Next base: position 19,816 of record CAYRUU010000009.1, on the reverse strand, counting down.
AATTTTGCCGTCGGGTTGGAGAGTAATGACGGAGGCAATATTATTTGCACCCGTCCCTGTGGTAAATGTCGTATCCAGTGTGCCGTCGGTGTTGAGACGGGCGATGTGGTTGGCTGTGGTGCCGTTATATGTGGTGAAAAATCCGCCGATGAGGATCTTGCCGTCGGGTTGGAGAGTGATAGCAGAAACAGGGCTATTTGCTCCTGTACCTGCCGTAAATGTCGTATCGAGTGTGCCGTCGGTGTTGAGACGGGCGATGCGATTGATCGTAGTGCCGTTATATGTGGTGAAGTTTCCACCGATGAGAATTTTGCCGTCGGGTTGGAGGGTGAGAGCAGAAACAGAGCTACTTGCCCCCCGTCCCTGTCGTAAACGTCGTATCCAGCGTGCCGTCGGTGTTGAGGCGGGCAATATGGTTCGCTGTGGTGCCATTATATGCTGTGAAGGATCCACCGATGAGGATTTTGCCGTCGGGTTGGAGGGTGAGAGCAGAAACAGGGCTACTTGCTCCCGCCGGCACACCCGTGAAAAAACTCGGATCAATATCCCCTGCCACGAGAGCATAGGCGGTATGAGTGAAAAAGGCAGTGATAATAAAAAAGAAAATGAGGACCAAGAAACGGGCTGTGTGTCGCATAGTTTTGATCTATACTATTTATATCTATTTTGGATGATGGTGTGTGAAGAAATCAAAAACTCCTTCGGCGTGTCCTTTTGAAAAAATGATCTCCACACATTATGCAGTATACCATGAACAACGCAAGAAGGAAGCCGTGGATTATCCACAGCCCAATGCATGCGCTCGCATTCCCCCATAGACACAGCAGCCACTGTCAGTGCAACCATCACGACGCTCTCACCCCATACACCCACTCCATTCTCCTACGGTGAAAACAGTTATGTGTTATGTTGTGTTACTCTTTTGCAAAATAGCACACAGATCGGCAAATGATGTGCAATGTGCGTCGCACGTGCGGTTCTCACACACCACGCCGCCGCGCGTCATGTGCACCGTCATTGTGGGGCGCCGTAATGCCTTTACCGCGGGAAAAATGTGCGCATCGTTGTCCACAAGTACCACTCCGTCTTCTGACGCATCACTCATGTCGCGCGCAATCGCCGGCGCTTTGGCGTTTTGCACGATGATAACGTCTTCCACCAGCGGCACCACACCGCTTGCAGAAATCTTTGCCATTTGAAATACTTGATCACCGTGGGACAAAATCGTCACCGGCATCGCACACTGCTGCATAAACGGTGCAAAATCCCGATACACCCATCGCGATGTGTGCGACAGCAATTGCTCATAGGACCGTTCAAATCCCAAAAGTGCATACCCCTCCGCGCGCAAGAAGTCCGCATGCACCTGCGGCGTGTAGTGCAGATCGGATGCGCGTTGCTGCGCCACGCACTGCTCATAGGTTCGATCCACCATTTCCGCCGGCACGCCGTTGCGCACAAACACATCGCGCAATGCCGTAAAAAACCCTTTAGTCGTGTTCAAAATGGTATCGTCAAAGTCAATGAAAATTTTCATCGTTAGAGTTGTTACACATTACACACGGTCTGATTGATAGCGCCACAGCGTATCGTAGGCACCGCCGCGAGATCGCAACGCCTCATGCGTGCCATCTTCACTAATCTTCCCATGATCAAACACCACAATGCGATCCATCTGTTTCAATGTGCTCAACCGGTGCGCAATCACAATCGTCGTACGCCCGCACATCAAACGTGTTAGCGCTTCTTGGATCAACTTCTCCGCATGCGAATCCAATGCGCTCGTCGCCTCATCCAATACCAAAATCGGCGCATCTTTCAACATGGCGCGCGCAATCATCAGTCGCTGCTTTTGTCCGCCGGACAACTTCACACCACGCTCTCCCACCACCGTGTCAAACCCCTGCGGAAATGCCGTGATGAAATCCAGCGCATGCGCCTGCTCCGCCGCTTTACACAGTTCTTCCTCCGTAGCATTAGGATTGCCGTACAAAATATTCTCACGGATAGTACGGTGAAAAAGCAGTGGCTCTTGCGGCACATAGGCAATGGCTGCACGCACATCATTTTGCCGCATCTGTGCAATGTCGCGCCCGTCCAACATAATCGTACCGTCCACTGGCTCCACAAAGCGCAAGAGGAGTTTTACAAATGTGGATTTTCCCGATCCCGACTCCCCCACCAAGCCGATCTTTTGTCCCGCGGGAATGGCAAGCGAAAAATGCGCAAACACCGCCTGCGCCTCATCTTCCTCATAGTGAAACGTCACATCGCGAAATGCAATCGCACCTTGCGTCACCACAAACGGCTGCGCATCCGATGCATCCACAATACTATGCGGCACAAAAATATCTTCCACACCCTCCACAAATTGCCCATAGCTCTCCATGAAGCGATTGATCGTCATTCCCAAGAACTCCAGATCACCATAAAACATCAATTGCATACTGAACAGCATCACCACTGTTCCGATGCTAATTATCCCCTTTTGCCACAAATGTAGCGCAAGAACCATCACGATGATCATCATACCGATGATAATGATGTTGCCAATAAAAATGACCGTGTCCGCATACCACCATGTCTTACGATGTGCACGGCGATATTCATCCAACGTCTTCTCCACCCTGCGCGATTCTCGGTGATAGGCATTGTGTTGCTTCACTGCCAAAATATTGCCGATCACATCCACAAACATACCGCGCACCGTGGAACCGATGTCCGCCGTTCGCTTAGACAATGCGCCGATTTTCCGCGAGGCGATCACACTATACGTCACGGAGACTCCAATAAAAATCACAATCACAATGCCGATTGTCAGATCCGTCATAAACGCAATGACAAGCACTGTTGACGCTTTCACAACAAGAGAGAGAAGATTCCACAGAAAAATAGACAACAAACTATCAATGGCGCGTACGATATTGTTGACCTTGTGTTGCACCTTGCCGCTCAACCGATCCGCAAAATACGTTGCGCTGTGCCGTTGCAAGTAGTGAAACGTAATACGTTCCGCAAAAAACGATACCGCGGTGATCATGTGTGCCGCCACAAAACCACTGGAGCGATAGGCGACATTTTTCAAAAAAATCAGAGCGAGCAGAATCCAAAGTGGCGGATAGATCTCCGCAATATTGTGCGCGGTGGCGTGTGCCAAGGCGTCCGTCAGCCGCCCAATCATGGTATACACCGCACCGTTGAGCCCTGCCGCAAAAAAGACAAACGCCACGGCAAGCGCACCCCACCATGGATATCGACGTGCGACAAAAAAGAAAAAACGTAGCGGCTTCACGCGAAAAAGCGCCGCCTGCTCTGCGGTGATTTGTGGCAATGGTGATGTGTTTTTGTCTGCGTATTGTGTCATGCGTCTAGAGAATATCAAACGACTTAAAATCATTAAGCTCCACGATTAGTGACACCGCACGCGCTAACTTTGCGCTGTCATGACGGATAAAGGCACGTGTATGCGCCAAGGCATCACTCTTGCTTTTGATAAGTTTCTCCCTGCGCAAAATATCGCCTGTGACAACTTTGTAGTGCCTTTGAACGTCTGCAGCGTAGCGCACCAAAGAATTTTTTCCCTCCTTTTTCTCATAGCGTGCAAGAATTTTTTTGTTGGGTGTGGTACTATTAACCACCACAAAGCCCACGCGCGACGCGCCGATCACCTCTTCCAATGCTCCCACATAATCCTCCACACCCCACTCCGCCGTGAGTCCCATTTTGTTGGTTAGTGGCGCAATAAAAATGACCTTGGCGCGCGTCTTGCGAATCACCTGCGGGATACCCTGCACCAAGAGATTGGGCATGATGCTTCCATAGTGGTCGCCAGGTCCGATGATGATCACATCCGCTTTGTCAATCGCCGCAACCGCCGCCGCATTTGCCTTAACTGGCTTCTCCAGCGCAACACTCAAGACCCCTGTGCCGCGTACATCCTCGTTATGATCCAATTCCTTCTCACCGATCAAAATGCGTCCGTCATTCAGCCGAATCTTGAGACGCATATCCCCCTCACTCACTGGCACAACGCGCCCTTTGGCATTGAGAATTTTCATCGCCTGATCCACACCGGCAGAAAAACTGCCATTCATTTTCTCCAACGCCGACAAAAACAAATTGCCGAAATTATGCCCCTCCAATCCACCGTTTTCAAAGCGGTAGTTCATGAGCTCGCGCAAATCATCGGTGGAATCCGTCAGTGCCACAAGACATTGCCGCACATCACCAGGCGGCAACACACCCAATTCATCGCGCAAAACCCCCGTGGATCCACCATCGTCCGCCATACTCACCACCGCCGTCAAATCGTAGTTATAGTTCTTGAGTCCCGTTAGTAGCGTAAACGATCCCGTCCCTCCGCCAATGGTCACAATCTTCTTCTTTTTCATACACGAAGCAATTACCCATAACGATCCATCCTTCAAGCGTACCAAAAAAACAAACCTTTCACAAGGCAATGCCGCTGCGCGCACGCGCAAATCTCACGCGTACAATGACGGGACAAAGATGTGCAGGTCTTCCCGTGCGCGTGCAAGATCATCTGCATTGCCCACGGCCTGCCAATGCGTCGCATGCACCACGTGCGTCGGATGCGCGGGGTGCATTGCCGCAAGTGTTTGTGGTAAGCCGTATTCCGTGGTGGAAATAGCAACCGGCACCTGATGAAAATATGCTGGTGATAACACGTATGCCCCCGTGTTCACAAGTCCCGTGGTAAAGTTATGCGGACGCTCAATCACACCAGTAAGCGTGTGATCATTATCCGTGCTGACAAGTCCGTAACTTTGCGCCGTGTCCGTCGGCATTGCCAGTAGCGATTGCTCATAACGTAGCAACTGCTCCAGATCCGCTTGCATATACAAATCATCTCCCATCGTCACAAGTACTTTGCTTCGGACAAACGGCACACACAGCGCAACCGCACCCGCCGTGCCATTCAGCTCCTTTTGTTCCACATAACGAATCGCTCGACCGGCATAGATGTCACCAAAATAGTCGCGTATGACTTCCTGCAAATACCCCACTACAAGGACAATGTCATAAACGGCACCTGGAAGCTGTTCAATACTCCACGCCAATTTCGGTTTACCAGCAATCGGCACCATCGGCTTGGGACACCTCTCCGTCAATGCACCCATCCGCGTGCCACGTCCCGCCGCAAGAATAATACACTGCATTGCCCTCTCGTCTTATATAGTTACTCACCTCTAGCGACAACGCCATTATACCACACCATCATCATGTGCACAGTACACAAAAACCCGCCGGTCGGGGCGGGTCTTTGCTTCAAAAGTGACGTTTAGATCTGGATATCTCCAACGACTTCATCAAGCGTTTTTTGTGTGCTCTCGCCATTGCTTTTGTGCGGGCGCTCGGAACCTTCCGGTTCATTGATCTTCAGGTTCACACGCGCATTGTTGCGCGCGCCAACGACGCGAAGAAGCGTACGCAGTGCCTTGGCGGTGGAACCTTCACGACCGATGACCATACCCATGTCACCGGGATTGACGCTGAGCGTGATCAACACGCCCATCTCATCAACGGTGCGGTCCACTTTGACGTCATCGGGATTGTCGACAAGCATCTTGACGACCTCCTCGACAAATTGTGCATCTCGTTCCATAACGTTATGACTGACCGATTACTGATTTATACGGAAAGACTGATTCTCAAGCAGCGTCTCCGACCTTCTTAAACGCTTATGGTGAGATCATCCTCCACCGCTATTATACCGCACCCTTGTCGGTGGTGCAAATCCACCACGCGCGCAGCAGTGGATAGCGCGCAACACTGCTACTTTTTACGGTGCATAAAATAAAACAACCTCTCGCTGGGAGAGGTTGCTATCTTTTGCGGAATATTAGGGATTTGTCGTTGCTGTATAGGTAATGACACCGTCATAGTTGCCCGCCTGTTGCGTGGACAGCACATCCAACTTATAGTTCACTACCGTCGTTGTGGATGTTGCATCATATCCTGTGGATGTCATAATGTTCTCACCGGCCGTTGTAAATCCCACGTAGTTTGCACCGGTGTTTGCCCATGCGATATTACCACCTGTTGCACTTGTAGAGGCAACTGTATAACCCAAGCCCTTCGTCGTACCATCCGTCCATGTAATGGGATTGTTTGGTGCGGTACCGGCAATGGTGTTGGGAAGATCGGCAATATTCACAGAAGCATCCGCGACATTGTCCATGGTGGTATCCGCATCATCACGCTTTACATTCAATGTGTATCCCGTAGCGTTGTTTGTCGTCACGGTGCATGTTGTGCTGCCCGTTACCGGCGTACCTGCCGTCAACGTGCCCAATTCCACAGTTTTTGGCGTAGAATCGGGATTCCCGGTTTGATCGCAACTGAGTGCAACCGTTCCCGTAACAGTTGCCGACAGTGTGATGGTGTCGGGGTTTGCCGCAAACGCAACGGATGCGCCGACAAAAACCAATGATACTACCGCTATACTACTGACTGCCTTATAAAAATGCATAGTGCTTTTTTATTTTACAAATTATTTTATGAAGACATTGTTACTATAGCACACTTTACCAAAAAAAGCACAAGAGGAGTTATCCACATCCCCACCCTAGAGACTTTCCATTGCCGTGTATGTCACGGTATTGGCATACATGCCCGCCTTTTGCGACTGCGCCACATCAGTCTTGTATTGCATCACGGTGTCATTCGGCAGATCATGATAACCCGTCACCGCATGCAACAGCGTCGCTATCGTGGGAATAGCGGCGTACGTTTCATTAGGACTGACACCCCACTTCACAGCTTTGTCCGTCGCGGTAAGGAGAGACACACCAAGCCCGACATTTGTACCCCACATCGACGGTATAGCAATCGTTCCCGCGGAAAATGCCGGGATCACCGTCGTCCCGTCATCCGTGTGTGTGAGGTCGTGATCTTGATTGATAAACAACTGATAACCATTTGGTGCATTAGTAGTGACGGTGGTGGTAATCGTTCCGGTATTTGGTGTGCCAGCAATCAGTGTGCCGAGATCTGTCGTCGCTGCGCTCAATGTCAGCGTCATCATCGTCGTCGCTGCGCTTTCCGGATACCATATGCCGTCTTGCGATTGATACATACCGTCCGTACTGACACCGATAATCGGCTCACCGAGTGTGTCCGTGACGCCGTATGTTCCGTCCGTGCTTGTTTGCCCGCCGGCAAAACCGACACTATCCACGCTAATCATATAGACGCCGTCCGTCGCTGCAAAAACCCCAAGAGGCGCCCACAGCGCGAGTCCGCAGATCATGAGTACAACATGTATTGTTGGAGAACCACTTGTCATAGAGGGTCGTATGTATAAATATTCTTCCACTAGTATACCACAAAACACGTCCAGCCGCATCTCACCGCGTATCACGCAGTCGCCACGCCGGTACAAGAGACAGTAGCAACACAATCACAAGTACCGCAAACATACTCTGCATCCCAAAAAAGAGAAATGTCGTACCAACCAATAACATGCACATCACATAGGCAAGAGGACGCGTCGTGCGGAAAAAATTAATCAATGCCATGTCGTTGGCAGTAATCTGTTTGTAGAAATAAGAGTCTTCCATGGTTTCCAAAATCGCCGCGCCAATACGCGACACAGTCAAAAGCACCATCCACATCCACACATCCGTACGATTGGTCAACCCCATCCACACCGTGGCACCAATCATGATCATAATCCCCACAATAATCATCTCCTTTTCCCCATACTTCTTGTCTGCCAACACACCTGCCGGATATTGCAATAAAATAAACGGGATCAACATCACCGTAAAAACAAGCCCTACCTCCATCGGCTGCATGCCAAGATCAAAGAGATACAGCGGCATGTAGACTGTCATCACGGCATAGAAAAAGCGCAATGCAAGAGAAATCGCGTAGATGTATGTCAAGTCGCGGCGCGCGTGAAAGATGCGCGCCACTTTGCGCAGCGAGAGGCGCTGCTTGGGCACATGCCCACGAATATTGTTGAGTGCAAGAAACACCGCCAAAAACATTGCCACATAAACCAGCAGCTCCGCCGTAAAAATCGCGCTGAACCCGAAGCGATCCAAAATATACATTGAGAGGAGTGGGCCCACCAAAACACCGAAATTCCACACCGACAAATACAGCCCACGCAAGCGCCCCGTCGTGCCATCCACACTATACGCCTCCAGGACAATGTCAATCAGCACCGCCACAAAACTATTCAAAATGGCATACACAATGAGCAGCGCCGCGCCGGCATAGTGCACTGGCACGAATTGCAAGAAAAACAGTACTTCAATCTGCATGACAAGCACGAGCATGAGTGTACGCGCCCGCCCAAAACCCTCCACAAAACGGTGCAAATGAAACAGCAGCGGCAACGCCACCGCAAAAATGATGAAGTAAAATCCACTGACATTGTCTGATCCCGTCACTTCCTTAAAATAGGACGACGTCACATACGCTAAAAGGGAAATAGACAAGCCATAGAGAAAACCCAAAAACGCAATCAACTGAATTGACCGGCTTGTGCTTTCTTCAATGCGAAAAGAGCGTCTCATGTGCTGTTTGTTTTGTTTTTATTATTGTCGGCCTGTGACGCCAACGCGCCTATGCTACCGCACCCTCTTCTTCAACGGTAATGATCTGAACTGGACATGCCATCGCTGCCTCACGATTTGCCTGTACGTCCTCCGCATCAATCTCCACCGTCATCAGCTCGCCTTCCACACGTCCGCCAATGAGTACTGCCTTGCCTTCCTCTGGATCCATTGCCCACTGACGCGGCGCCGCCATCACACATGCCCCACACCCAATACAATCCGTATGTCGTTGCGTGACACGTATTTTTTTTGTTCCCATAGATCATAATATTTATATCTTGTTACATGCCACCGTGTCGTGGCGTCCTCCGCATTATACCACAGAATCCCGCTCGCACAGAACATAGAGACGATCAGCAATACGCACACGCGACGGCACTTTCAGCGTCACCGATGTGCCACGCGTCGCTGTCGTGACAAGTGCTTCATCCACCCGCATATCCCGCACAGTCAAACGTAGAACGCCTGTCGTCGCACCGATAATGATGACAGTATCGCCATCCGTCAATGTACCCGCCTCCACCAACACTTCCGCCACACCCGCTTTGCGGTAATAGTGTACCACGCGTGCACAGTATTGCTTGCGCTGCGTGGCACGTGATCCATATACACGTGAATAGGCGCCCACCTCACGCCCCAAGAAATAATTCCCGTGCGACAACGTGCGGTTGAACACTGTTGCCAAATCCGTCATGTATGTTGCGATGGCGTCTTTTGTGTAGGTGTCATTCTCAAGATCCGAAAGTGCCTTTTTATACGTCCGCACAACTGTGTCCACATATTCTGGTGGGCGTCCGCGCCCCTCAATCTTCAACACATGCACGCCGGCAGCTATCACCAGATCCAAGAAGTCAATCGTACAAATATCCGCCGCGCTCATCACATAGTGATTGTCCACGACCAACTCTTTTCCGGTCTCAAGATTGGTCACCTTATAGGGCATGCGACATGTTTGACGACATGCGCCGCGATTGGCACTGGCGTTGTGGTGATACAGACTCATGGCACACCGCCCAGACTGAGCAACACACAGTGCCCCGTGCGCAAACACTTCAATCTCCATAAGACGCCCCTCGCACCCCATCAAGCGGTGATCGCGAATGGCACGTGCAATCGCCGCAATCTGATCAAGGTTTAACTCGCGCGCCAACACAACGCGATTGGTGTATTGTGCAAAAAACGCCACCGTCTCATAATTAGCGATAGATTGCTGCACGGAAATATGCACCGACATCCCAATCTCATTGCAATAGGCAATGCATGCAATGTCCGCGGCGATCACCGCGTCGGCGCCAGCAGCCTGTGCGGCATCCACAATGCGACGCATCATGATCATGTCGTGATCATAGAGCAGTGTATTAACCACGACATATGCCAAAACCTGGGCCGCATGCGCGCGCTCCACAACGTCGGCGATATCCTCAATACGCATATTATCTGCCGCACGCGCACGCATATTCAACTGCGTGACGCCAAAATACACACTGTCCGCACCAGCATGGATTGCCGCCGCCAGCGCCGCAAAACTGCCCACGGGCGCCATCACCTCCACAGATTGTGCTATATGCGATTGCGTCATACTATTTTATCACAACAAAACGTTCCTAGCGTAACAAAAAAACCGACGGCACGCAATGTGTCTCACGGTTTTTTGTACGATCATGTCACCGTACGCTATCTATACCACCACATCTTCTTTCACAATACCATCACGCACCACAACCTGTGCCTGCTTGTCAAACGCTACACCACTCACCGGCTGACCCTTAGCACGAATGGTATATTTACCGTCATCGGCAAGCATATAGTACCGCCCAGCACCATCCGTCACGGCAAATTTCTCCTTGGTGCCCGTACCTGTGTCATGTAAACTCACCACAGCAAACGGGATTGGTGCGCCAGCCGCTGTGACGACTTCGCCGTATTTCTTCTTCTTGAAGAATGTTTGATAGATAAAGATCATCACATACAACGTCAACATCACGATGTTAAATAATGACGGAAAAAAGTACGTGATCACCGCCGTAGCAAGAAAACCGGCATAGTACAAAACCACAAAGAAGTATTTTTTGACGATGGAGAAGAGCGAGTGATACTGCGCCACTTTGCGACGCCCATAGGCCTCCCAATCTTGTGTCAATGATTCCATGGCGATATTCGTCACCATCACCGTATCCTTGGCGATCGTAACCGGTGTGCCGTGATACACACTGCCGTACAAATCGTCGCGTTCAATATTATTGACAACGACAAAATCTTTTTTGTGCGCTTGGAAATAGTAGGTACCCGGCTCCACAAGAAAGCCGAAACGCCCTTCTCTGTCGGAGTAGGTTGTGGCAAGCTCGTCGCCTTTCATGTCTGTCAAAACAATTTTGACAGCGGGAATCGGCAGATGTGTCACCTTCTCAAAAACCGTTCCCCAGTTACGCTCTTCCTTACGACGTCCAAGTACGCCAAACAATTCCAAGAAACGCAAAAATGTCCCGCCAACCATGGCATTAGGCAGTACTGAGAAAAACGGTACGGCACCAACCGCAAGTGCAGACGCAACACCAGCTGTCGCACCGGCTGTTGCCAATGCGCGATACCCCGCTTCGCCCGCTGATGTGGCGAGGTAGTCACGTGCAATGCGCGTGCCAAAAGTGGCCCACTCCGCAACGGTGCCAACCGCCGCCGCAATGGTCCAATCTCTGCGTCCATCACGTGAGTCTTTCGCTGGTGTCGTCGGACTCGCTGTGGCATCTCCCGTGTCACTGGTATCGGGCGCGGGAATATGCGGTGTCGGTGGCGTCACGCCGGCATCCTCCGGTGTTGCAGGTAATGTATCAGTGGGGATCCATGGCCCTGCAGGTGGCAGCACAACTGTTTCCGTCGTGCCGGCATCGTCGCTTTTTTTGTTGTCATCTTTTTTATCATTCTTTTTGTCGTCGTCTTTTGTACGTGATGTGTTATATGGTACTGATGGTGACAATGGACTCAACGTTCCCGCACCGTCAATGCCATACTGTGCGGCAATCGTATAGTGCGTATCTGGAGACAGCCCCGTAACCGGCACGGAGATCGTTGACGATGTTACGAGTACTGTGACGGGAAATGTTAGGATCTGCCCGGTTTGCGGGTTCGTCACTTGCACAACCATCGTAATCGTTGTGCCGATCACGGCGGGATCCACAGAAACAACAACCGTAGCAGCTGTTGTGGGATGTGCTGCATCCGGATCAACGGATACAATGGTTGGCGCGGACGGCGTGGCGGTAGTATGGGAAACGGTATTGGACGATGGGCTGTACGCCGACGTGCCCACAAGCGCATAGCGTACATCCACGTCATATGTCGTGCTCGGGACAAGTCCCGCGATCGGCAATACCACCGTCGTGTCGGTGATCGGCGTTGTGACATGCACGATGGTGGTCTGACCCGTGTGCGCATCTGTCAATGCCACAGCAAAATCCATGGTGTGACCGATCAGATCAGGATCCACGGCAAGCGTCACCGTTGCGCGTGTGTCCGGCGCTATGGGATCGGCAACAATAGACGTAATGACTGGCGCGGACGGCGCGGATGTTGTGGCGGTTGCTTCCGCGGACGGATAGCTGAACGCCACTGTACCCGTCGGAGCATACTGCACCTGGAACGCATAGGTGGTGCCGGGTGCCAAGCCAGCAACGGGGATGTTCACCGTCGTGTCCGTCACGGGGACAGTGAGATGAAGTGTGGTGACGACGCCGGTATCCGTATTCTTCACCATCAACACCACATCAATCGTTGAGCCCACAACACCTGCGTCCACAATCATCGGTACCGTCACACCCGTGTCAGTGTTACTAAGGTCCGGTACAATCGTGCCGATACTTGGCGTGAGCGGAAGCGTCGTTGCTGTTGCTGGCGCGGAATAACCACTTTCTACTGTCGTCCCCGTGCGGCCATACTTCACGCGAAAACTATATGTCGTTGCAGGATCAAGCCCGGTCACTGGCAGTATCACTGTGGAACCATCCACAGTCTTTGTGCTTTGTATGGTATAGACGGCGTTTGTTTTTTGGTGTGTCACCTCCACTGTAAATACCGCTGCTGTCCCCACCAGCGCGCTGTCTATACCCACAGTAAGATCAACTGCTGTGGACGGCGTGATAGGATTGACGGCGGCTGTCAGCGTATGCGGCGCATCAATCAGCGTCGTAAACGTCGCAGATGCGGACGGTGTACTGTAGATATTTGCCCCCGCAACGGAATACTGCACCGTCACGCCATACTGCGTACCCGGCAACAAGTTGGTCGCGGGAACCGTCATGCGCCCCGTGGCGTCTACCGTCACCCGTACAGTTTGCTGCGTCGTTTGTCCATTGTGATCTGTAAACGTCAAGACAACGTCCACATTGATATTGGCATACGACGGATCCGCATCCACAACCACATCCGCCGTGTGTGCCGTGATATTCTCTACGCGCACAATCGTTGCCGTCGGCGGCACGGTAATACTGTTCACTGTGACGGAAAGCGTCGTTTGATCCGCAGCAAAAACGGCGGGGGCCACCGCAACATGCATAGCGCACATCACCGCAATATACGCCAGGATGTTTTTCATAAAAAATATTTTTGTCTTTACCATGTTGTTTTTCATTATACCACATGTGTGACGAATGCACACTACACATCATACGCTGCAAACGATTTCCACAGATCCCCACTGTGCCCATTTTATGGTACAATACACAATGTATGAAAAACCACACACGATTTCTCTATTGTAGTGTACTCATCAGCTGCTTGCTTCCAGCAGCGCTTTTTGCCGTAGACACCCCTCCAGCAACAACCGACGAATCCGCCACTGACCCTCACAAGGAGGCATTGGATGACCGCTATGACGAACTAAAGGACTTGGCAAAAAGAGAACAGCGCTATCGCGACATTCTTGACCTCAAGCAAAAAGAGCGCGCGATCATTGCTGCGCAAATCACACGCATTGACAGTGAATCCGCACAAATTGAACAAAATATCAAAAAAAATGAAGACGACATCACCACACTCACACAGGAACTGGATCGCATTCACAGTGAAATCCTGCAAAAAGAGCAGCTCATCATCTTGCAAAAGGCCGTTTTGGCACAGTTCCTCCGCGAACGCTATCAAGACTTTGCCGCCGACGCTATTCAACAAAGCGCTTTTTGGCGCCTCTTGGACAACGATGCCAATGCGCACGGCGACCGCCTCGCCCACGCCAGCGCATCACTCAGCGACTACGTCACGCAAATTCACAGCGCGCAAGAGGCTCTCAAAAACGATCAGGGTGATTTGGAAAGGCGCTCACAAGAAATCCGCGATGCAAAATATCAACTGGAGCAGCGCAACGAACACTTGGAAAACTCACGCAACTACAAGAGTGTCCTCGCCACACAGGTCGCCGTTGATGAAAGCAAATACCAAAACCGTCTCAACAAAGTTCTGCAAGAGCAACTTGCCATCCAACAAGAAATCACCGATCTCGCCAACAACCACATCGGCAATTTTTCCCTCGCCGATCTGCCCAAGCGCGACAAAGCGGATTTCGCCACACCTGTCAAAAAGCCCTATATCATCACACAAGGCTACGGAAAAACCTCCTTCTCCTCCAACTATAAAGGTGGGCTACACAATGGCATCGACTATACATCACGCGAAAATTATGACATCCTGGCTGTTGCGGACGGCACCATCAAGGCAACTGGCGATATGGGCAAATACGGCTATGGACGATGGGTTGCTATTGATCACGGCAACGGGCTGATCACTCTCTATGGGCACTTTTCCTCCGTGAAAGTGTCGCGCGGCAAAAAGATCAAAAAGGGTGACACGATCGGCACCATGGGATCCACGGGCTTTTCCACCGGCACACATTTGCATTTCAGCGTCTTTGTCACCAAAACATTTGGCATCACCGAATCCTCCGCCGTGAAAGATGTTTTTATTCCCAGTGGTGCTACCGTCAACCCCAATCTCTACCTCTAATCTTTCGCAACGATGTCATGCGTACCACGTCGAACGTCAAAGCGGTGCGGTGCATCGTCGCAGTGGATCACCAAGCCGTCCGCACCAAAAAGATCGCGTAAGCTCGCAATCACCTGCGTCATCCGGCGCACAAGTGTTGGATGCACAAAGCGCGTGGAACGCAGTTCTGCCACATACACCACTGCGCGCAGATCACCCGCAAGCACGCATGGCACGCGATATCCCATCGCCGTGTAGTACTGCTTGATCGCATCTGATGTTTTCAGCGCGTCAATGCGGCGCTGCTGCACTGCAAGAAATTTCTCTGCGCGTGTGCGCACTGTATCGGGAAGAGACTCCAAATACCACCGCTCAAAACCATGCGCACGCGTCAAAAGCGGCATTCGCTGCGCTACCGATCGATGACGTTGCACATCGCGAAATGATCCAAAATCCAACAAAAACTCATAGGCCACTGTCCCGCACACTGCAACCGTCGGCGGCAGTTCCGTCTTGGCAGGGCGCACCGCAAGTTCGCGTGCATGCGCGGCAAGCATCGTGCGATCTACCGCATCATACAGCAAAGTAAATTCACGCGCCGCATCATTCACATAGTAATAGGCGTCACGCATCCACTGCGCGTTATAGTCTTCCGTTTCTGCAAAGCGCTGATGCCCAAACGACGCGGGATACATGGTGTGCAGCGCCCTCTCTGTCACCTCGGCAATCGTGCGTACCTCCTTCAGTGGATGATGACGCAAGAGCAAAAGCTCGTCCGCAAATTGACGCAGATTCATCCGCCATGCGACATTTGTCGTGGCGCCGGCGGGCAAAAATGCGCGTGCAATATCAAACGCCCGCGCCGCAATCGCCTTGGTATAGATCTTTTCATCCTCATCATCGCGCCGCGGAAACTGTTCCATCAGATGTGCGTGCAGTGGCATATGGAGTGACATATAAAATGCACGCCACGCTTCCATAATCTTTTCTCCCTGCTTCGTCCCCAGTGGATTGCAAAACTTCTGCTTGGAAAAATCCACATATCGTGTGGACGCCTCTTGCCCAGAATACAATCGCCAGTCCTGAATCGCCTTTGCTGCCAACATGGAAATTCCCTCCACAAACACTGTGGCACTTCCGCAGTCGCCGATGGACTTATGTCCATAGCCAACATAGAAATTCTGCATGAAATTCTTCGCACCCTTTGCGGCAAGTGTCTTCAGGTGCGCTTTGATCCCACCCGTAGAACGTGAATGCAGCGCCTGCAGCATCGCTTCTGCCTGCGCGTCAATCGTTGCCCCCGTGTGCAATACCAACACAAATCCGCCTCCTGGTAATTTTTTGACCACATGCGTCGCTTGTTCTCGCGTCTGTGCGCTTTTTTGTTGTGTCATCATCATGCGTTGTTACTACTTACAGATTTTTGCCGCAATAGCGTACACGTCCGCGTGAATGTCAGTAATCGTGCGGAGCGTACCGCGGCGCACGCACTGAATCCGTTGCCACCGGTCCTGCGTACGCGCCAACCATAGCGCACTTGCACGCGCATGTTCCAGATACGTCAGATCACACTCCACGATGTCTTTCTTGTCGCCGTACAGATATGGTTTGTCGTGACGTGCGTTTTTGAGGAGATCCACCGTCACCGGAACCGGCACATCAAGATAGATCACCACATCTGGTTGCGGCAACCCAAAGACGCCGTATTCCATCGTATGCAACCACGTTAGAAATGCCTTGCGTTTTGCGACGTCAGCGATTTTGCCACCTTGATGAATTTGATTGGCGCTCACGTAGCGATCCAAAACAACCGTATCGCCCGCATCCAACCACTTCTTCAACTGCGCCGACGATTCAAAACGATCCGCCGCATACACCACCGACGTGATGTAGGGATCCAGTGTCAAAAAATCCCCATGTTCTCCCGTAATGCATGCGCCAATGAATGCGCCAAAAAAATTCTTCTCATACTGCGGAAAGTCCATCGTCCGCACGCGCACGCCGCGACTTTTGAGTGCACGTACCAAAAGTGTCGTCTGCGTCGCCTTGCCTGATCCGTCCGACCCGTCAATCACCAATAATGTCCCCTTGCGCTTTTTTGCCATACGATGCCCTGTTAGTCCGAACAAAAGGCGGCACACGCCGCCCCCTGATGTTTGTTCAGTATACCACATACCCCCAACAGTTATCCACACGCTACCCGATAGTGCAATAATACTGCGGATAGCGCTCTGCAATCGCCTTTTGCGCGCTGTGCAAAGCCTCTTCCGATGGGAAAATGCCGAAAACCGATGATCCAGATCCGCTCATCAGTGCGCCCACTGCACCATAATCCACAAGAGATTGTTTGATTGCGGCAATGTTCGGATATCGTGCAAAAATCGTTTCTTCAAAATCATTGCACAGAAGTGGCGCAATGTCGTGACCGTCGCGCAGCGCTATACACATCTTCTCCGTCGCATTTTCTCTGTCTGGCGCGGCAAGGAGTGTCAAGCGCGGCGCAAGCGATCCATAGGCTTCTGGCGTAGAAATCGCAATGCCTGGATTGACCGTGAGGATCTGCATGTGTGGTGGATCAAATTCCTCCACCACAACATCACCGAAATGTTCCATCCGCGCGCATCCCTTTTCCGTGAGAAAAAACGGGAGATCCTTGCCCACACTCGACGCGATCTCCACAAGCTCTTCTGGCGCCAACGGATAACCATAGTGTTGTTGCAATGCCGCAAGTACCGCAGCGCCGTCACTACTACCACCACCCATCCCCGCTGCCATGGGAATACGCTTGGTAAGTGCAATATCCACACCAAACGCTATGCCCGTGCGATCGCGAAATGGCTGCACCACCCTATGACACACATTGCGCTCATCCGTTGGGAGCAGTGGATCGTCGCAGGTGATGGTAATAGCATCCGTATCCGTTCGCACCGTGACAAAAACATCATCAAAGAGGTGTGGTAAGCGCAGCATCACGGTGCGCAACGCATGATACCCGTTTGGCAATTTTCCCATCACCTCCAGCGTGAGATTGACTTTGGCATGTGCCTTTTTGTGAATAGCCGCCATGACTATCGTGTTAAAAATTACACATCATCTTTGACAACACTGACAATCACATGTGCCGCCACACCGGCGCCGCGCGCCACATCCGACAACTGATCACCCGATGTAGCATTGATACCAATCGCATCACCTGCAAGCCCCGTCAGTATTGTGATCTTCTCACGCATGATTTCCACATGTGGCATGATCCGCGGCGTCGCACACTCCACACTCACGCCGATATTGTTCAGTTCCCACCCCGCATCGCGCATGTGCTGGAGCGCCACATCCACATAAGCGGCACTATCCGTCACGCCCTGCTGCGCACACAAGTGATCGGCATACAGTGCAAACGAGTTACCACCAATTGCCTGTTCAATAGCATCACACAGCGCATGCAGCACCACATCACCGTCCGAATTACCCTCAAAGCCCGGCATACCCTCATACACCACGCCGCCAATCAGGAGCGGCTTGCGTTCGTCTGTGCCAAACGGATGCACATCTTGTCCAAATCCCACACGAAAATCCATAATGCTGTGCTCATTAGTGAGTTATTAGTAGTATACAACATATATCCGGTGCCAATATGTCATCCTCGGGCCGCCTGCCGGAAGTAGGCGTGACCTGGAGATCCATACAACTACCACCACCAATCTTTTTACTATTCCTTGCACATCCGCACAACCATCCGCGCCAATCGCAGATCCTGCGGTGTTGTGATTTTGAAATTCTCCGCCGACGCCTCCACAATCTTCACCGGTACACCAATGCGCTCGGCAAGCGACACATCATCCGTCCCCACAAATCCTTCATCTGCCGCCGATGCAAACGCCCGCACCACACAATCCCCGCGCAACGCCTGTGGCGTCTGCATCGCCCACAACGTTGCACGGTCCAACGTCCGCCGCACCAGACCCTCCCCATCTACATCCTTGATCGTGTCTTTCACGGGATGTGCTACAACTGCCGCACCGTGTTTACGCGCCGCCGCAATGACACGGGTGATTTCCTGTTCACGCACAAATGGATTGGCACCGTTGTGAAACAGCACCACATCGCGTGCGCGGATACCATACGCCGCGTCCACATGTGCCAACGCATTGTGCGCCGAATATTGCCGTTCACCGCCGCCCTCCACAAAGTCCGCCACCTTTGCAAAGCCGTAGCGCCGCACCAGACGCACAAACACATCGCGCTCCGCCGGCTGCATCACAATCACAATACGCGCGATCTGCGGATGACGCTCAAACGCCGCAATCGTCTGCGCGATCATCGGTCGTCGCCCCAATGGCAGCAACACCTTGTTCTTCCCCGCTCCCATTCGCTTCCCACTCCCACTTGCCAAAATAATCGCTGTGTTTTTCATAGACGCTTCATCACGATACAAAATACCATTATACTACCTCCAGCATAGCGCACCCCTCCACCCTGTGCAAGCACAAAAAAACAGACATACGTCTGTCTTTTTTACTTTCGCAAAAGTTTTTATTATACATGGCGGGGACGACCGGGCTCGAACCGGCGACCTTCTGCGTGACAGGCAGACGCTCTAACCAGCTGAGCTACGCCCCCAAATATCATAAAAAAGAAAAAATACGCGCCACATCCTTCTCGCTTTTCACTACTCCTCCATTACATATTCATGTTGTATACTTTTTCTTTTTCACCGTACCAGGGGTGAGAATTGAACTCACGACCTTGGGCTTATGAGTCCCACGCTCTAACCAACTGAGCTACCCTGGCGCGCCCGCTTCCTTGTGCATCCATTTCGTGTGATTACCGCGTGTTCATCCATCAACTTCCATTATACAATTGTTCAAAGAGCCCACTCACAACAAACCTCCATCACACAATCGGCATGATGTTGCGGGGGTCGGATTTGAACCGACGACCTTCTGGTTATGAGCCAGATGAGCTGCCAGACTGCTCTACCCCGCTATGTCAACTACAAGGGAAAGTGTACCACCCTTGCGACATGATGTCAACAACGACACCGGAAAAACCGTGTAATAGAAATGGGATGTGAGATGTAAGATAAAAAATTGTAAGATTTAAGAATAAAGAAAACGCAAGGCTCGTCATAGATCGTGCCCCATATTGGACATTGTGTGCTTTGCACGCTCAAGCACCTTCACTCAAACCATCCAATTCTTTCTGATCCACACGGTTTTGATGGAAGAATTGTATGAGTTCTACGGATTCACCGTCACCTGATA